>JADQCC010000247.1 GCA_016278295.1 Roseovarius sp.
GCCGCGCAGGTCGCGGGGATAACGGGTCATGTCTGTCCTCTCCGGTCGTCGGTCGCGTGTTCGGGTTGCCATTCATTTATAAAGCAGAAGAATACGGATGACTTTACGATTTTCGAAGAAAGACCATCTTTGCATCCCGTGCTGGTCCCGGCCGCCGAAACCGGGCAGAAACGGCGGGGTATACGCGCAAAGGACACGGAAAATGACTGGCTACCTGACCACCCATGTTCTCGATACCGCGCGCGGCATGCCGGCGGCGGGGCTGGCGATCGACCTCTACCGGATCGACGGCGAGACCCGCACGCACCTGTGCAGCGTCGTCACCAATGAGGACGGGCGCACCGATGCGCCGATCCTGCCGCAAGCGGAGTTTCGCCCCGGCACCTATGAATTGGTGTTTCACGCCGGGGCGTACCTCGATGCCGTTGGCGTGCCGCCGGAAAGCCCGCGGTTTCTCGATCTCGTGCCGCTGCGCTTTGGCATGTCGGAGGCGGCGCATTACCATGTGCCGCTGCTGCTGTCGCCGTTCGGGTATTCGACCTATCGGGGAAGTTGACGGCAGCGGGCGGGCTTGGGCCTGGAGGGGTCGTTGATGTACGGAATCTTGAAAAGATTCCGTACAAGAAAGTTTTAAACTTTCTTGATCTTACCTTGCCGTGACGATTCTGCCCGACACTGACGGCCTACATCCACTCAAAGCCAGACATGCCCACGCGCCCCGCCCTCAGGACGCGGCGGGCAGCGACTCGCGTATCCGGCGGGTCATGAAGTCGATGAACAGCCGTGCCTTGGGGTCCTGCCGACGACGGTGGGCATAGAGGCAGGCAAG
Source organism: Roseovarius sp. (assembly GCA_016278295.1). GTDB lineage: Bacteria > Pseudomonadota > Alphaproteobacteria > Rhodobacterales > Rhodobacteraceae > Roseovarius. Next base: position 830 of record JADQCC010000247.1, read on the forward strand.
CTGGATGGGCACCGGCGGCTCTGAATCGAGCACGCGGCAGAGCCGCCCGGCGGCGAGGTGCTCCTGAACCTCGAAGAGCGGCTTGAGCACGATGCCGTGCCCCTCCAGCGCCCATTGGGTGAGCACGTCGCCGTGATCGGATTCGAACGGCCCCGAGACGGTGATCCGGCGCACGCCCTGGGGGGTTTGCAGGGGCCACTGGAATTCCGGCGCCCCGGCATAGCGCAGGTTGATGCAATCATGCTCGCTGCGCAGGCTCGCGCTCGTCCGTGGCTGTCCCTTGCGCTCGATGTAGTCCGGTGCGGCGCAGAGCACACGTTCGCAATCGGCGATCTTGCGGATGCGCAGCGAGGAATCCTCTGGCACCCCGAGAAAGAACGCCGCGTCGAGCCCCTCGGCGGCGAGGTCGAGCTTGCGATCCGACAGCCGCAGGCGGATGTGGATCAGCGGATAGCGGGCGTGAAATTCCGACATGGCCCCGGCGATGATCCGTTGCCCAAGGCCGAGAGGGGCGGCAATGTGCAGGCTGCCGCGCGGGGCCTGGGTGACGTCGGAGACATCGGCCTCGGCCTCGTCGACGGATTCGAGTATCTTGCACGCGCCGCGATAGAACAGCGTGCCCTGCTCGGTCGGGTTGAGCTGTCGGGTGGTGCGCTGAAACAGGCGGACGCCGAGATGATCCTCGAGTGCCGCGATCCGCGCCGAGGCCACCGCCGCGGAGATGCGCTGATCGCGGGCCGCGGCGGACATGCTGCCGAGTTCATAGACCCGGACGAAGGTCCTGATATTCTCGAGGTAGGCCATGCGCCGAGATTATTCGCCTTTTCTTGAAAGAGCTAGGTTTCCTTTCTCAATTCATGACAATCGCGGCATGTGGCACAAGGGGCGCGCAATACAAGGGGCGCGCAATCATGCGCAGGGAGGCGGAGAATGCACGATCTGGCGATCATCTGGGACTGGGCGGGTTTCGCGGTGCGGTGGCTTCATGTCGTCACCGCCATCGCGTGGATCGGCTCGTCGTTCTATTTCGTGGCGCTTGACCTCGGGCTGCGGCGGGCCGACGACCTGCCGCCCGGCGCGCATGGCGAGGAATGGCAGGTGCATGGCGGCGGGTTCTACCACATCCGCAAATACCTCGTGGCGCCCGAAAACATGCCCGCGCATCTGACATGGTTCAAATGGGAGAGCTATGCCACCTGGCTGTCGGGCGCGGCGCTATTGATGATCGTCTACTGGGTCGGGGGCGAGCTATACCTGATCGACCCGAACAAGGCCGATCTGGCGCTGTGGCAGGGGATCGCGATCTCGGCGCTGTCGCTCTCGGTCGGCTGGCTGGTCTATGACCGGCTGTGCAAATCGGGTCTTGGGGAACGGCCGACGATGCTCATGGCGCTGCTGTTCGTGCTGCTGGTGGCGATGGGCTGGGGCTATGATCAGGTGTTCACCGGGCGCGCAGCGCTGCTGCATCTCGGCGCGTTCACCGCCACGATCATGACCGCGAACGTGTTTTTCATCATCATGCCCAACCAGCGCATCGTGGTGGCCGACCTGCGCGAGGGCCGGGTGCCGGATGCGAAATACGGGCGCATCGCCAAGCTGCGCTCGACCCACAACAATTACCTGACATTGCCGGTGGTGTTCCTGATGCTGTCGACCCACTACCCGCTGGCCTTTGCCACCGAATGGAACTGGCTCATCGCGTCGCTGGTGTTCCTGATGGGGGTGACGATCCGCCACTTCTTTAACACCATGCACGCGGGCGGCGGGATGCTGTGGTGGACATGGGCGGTGACCGCGATCCTTTTTGTCGGCATCATGTGGCTCTCGACCGCGCCGTTGCAGCACGATGAATACGGCGCCGCCGAGACGCGCCCGCTGAGCCCTGCCGAGCGCCAATTCGCCGAGGCCGAGGGGTTCGAGGAGGTGGCGTCGATCGTGCCCGGGCGCTGCGCCATGTGCCACGCGCGCGAGCCGTTCCAGGAGGGTATCCGCCGCGCGCCCAGGAACGTGCTGCTGGAGACCGAGGGCGATATCGCCCGCGCGGCGCGGGCGATCTATCTGCACGCGGGCGTGACCGACGCGATGCCGCCCGCGAACGTGAGCCTTATGGAAGAGGCGGAGCGCCGCCGCATCGTCGCGTGGTATCGCGCGGCGACACAGTAAAGCGGCGGGTCAGCCGTCGGTCTCGGCGGTCTTGCGCGGCAGCACCCAGTCGGGGCGCGGGAAATGGCAGGTATAGCCCTGCGGAAAACGGGCGAGGTAATCCTGGTGTTCGGGTTCGGCCTCCCAGAAATCGCCGGCCGGTTCCACCTCTGTCACGACCTTGCCGGGCCAGAGGCCGCTGGCCTCGACATCGGCGATCGTGCGCAGCGCCTCTTCACGCTGCGCATCGGAGCGGTAATAGATCGCCGAGCGATAGCTCATGCCGACATCGTTTCCCTGACGGTTGAGCGTGGTGGGGTCGTGGATCTGGAAAAAGATTTCCAGCAGCCGCCGATAGCTGATCCGCGAGGGATCGAAGATGATCTCGATCCCCTCGGCATGGGTGCCGTGGTTGCGGTATGTGGCGTTGGGCACGTCACCGCCGGTATAGCCCACCCGCGTCGAGATCACCCCGTCGAGCTTGCGGATGAGATCCTGCATTCCCCAGAAACAGCCGCCTGCCAGAACCGCGCGTTCGGTCATGTCACGTCCTCCACCTGATCGAGATAATCGCCGTAGCCTTCGGCCGCCATGTCGTCCCTGTGAATGAATCGCAGGCTCGCCGAGTTGATGCAATAGCGCAGCCCGCCACGGTCGCGGGGCCCGTCGGGAAAGACGTGGCCGAGATGGCTGTCGCCGTCGCGGCTGCGCACCTCGGTGCGGATCATGCCGAGCGAGGCGTCGCGCAGTTCGGTGACATGCGCGGGCGCGACCGGTTTGGTGAAGCTGGGCCAGCCGCAGCCCGATTCAAACTTGTCGGAACTGGCGAAGAGCGGTTCGCCCGAGACGATATCGACGTAGATCCCCGGCTCTGTGGTGTGGAGATATTCGCCGGTGCCGGGACGCTCGGTCCCGTTCTGCTGGGTGATGCGGTATTGCTCGGGGCTGAGCGCGCCGATGCGCTCGGGATCCTTGTGGTAGTGGGCCATGCGACGCTCCGTGTTCCTGATCCCATGAAGATGGGGTGAAAACGCAAAAAGACAAAGAGCCGGGTCGCGGCACTTGCCGCAAATGGGACGTGGTCATATGATCTGACCAGTCTTACCACAGGCCAGCGCCATGCCATTCGAGAAAGTGACCCCCGAAAAGCTATCTACCGCGGTGACGCGGCAGATCGAAAAGCTGATCCTGCGCGGCATCCTGCGCCCCGGCGAGCGCCTGCCCGCCGAGCGCGAGCTGGCCGAGAAGCTGGGCGTGTCGCGGCCGTCGCTGCGCGAGGCGGTGGCCGATCTTCAGGACAAGGGGCTGCTCACGGCGCGCGCCGGGGCCGGGGTCTATGTGGCCGACGTTCTGGGCAGCGCGTTCTCGCCCGCGCTGATCCGGCTCTTTGCCGAGCATGCCGAGGCGGTGTTCGACTACATCGCGTTCCGCCGCGACCTGGAAGGGCTGGCGGCGTGCCGGGCGGCGCGGCTGGCATCGGATACCGATCTGCGGGTGATCCAGACCGTGATGGACAAGATGGAAGCCGCCCACAAGAAGACCAACCCGGCGGACGAGGCGCGGCTCGATGCGGAATTTCACATGGCGATCATCGAGGCGAGCCACAATGTCATCATGCTGCACATGATGCGCTCCATGTTCCAGCTTTTGCGCGAGGGCGTGTTCTACAATCGCCAGGTGATGTTTCGGCAGCGCACCACGCGGGGCGCCCTGCTCGACCAGCACCGGCGGATCAACGCCGCGATTCAGGCCCGCGATTCCGAGGGCGCGCGCGAGGCGGTCGACGCGCATCTCGCCTACGTGGAAAAGGCGCTGTCGGACCAGCAGAAGGCCGACCGCAACGAGGCCATCGCGCGCCAGCGGTTCGAGCACGAGCAATCGCGCTAGGGTGGTGTGATCCGGCGCGCGCATCGCAATTCGGGGACGGGAGGATCGCCCATCTGGGGGGGCATCCCCAATTCACCACCACATCTTGCACAATGCGGCGCACAAACCGGAAATTATTCAAATAAATTGGCCCTTTGAGCGCCGCAGTTCATGTGATACCCTTGAGAAAAACAAGCGCGGCAACAATCGTCGCCACGAGGCAGAAACAAGAAAAAAAAGAGCGGAACCATGAAAATATGGGGCAGTCGGCCTCTGATGTGGGGCCTGGTCGCGCTGGCGACGGTCTGGATGCTCGTGATCGTGCCGCTGAGCGCAGCGGCGGCCCCCTATGCGGGCTACGTGATCGACGCGCGCAACGGCAAGGTGCTTTATTCCGAGAACGCCGACACGCGGCTTCACCCCGCCTCTCTGACCAAGATGATGACGCTCTACATCGTGTTCGAGGCGGTGGAGAACGGCGAGATCGGGCTCGACGATCTTGTGACCATCTCGCGCAACGCCGCCTCCGAGCCGCCGAGCAAGCTGGGCCTGCGCACCGGTCAGCGGATCAAGCTTCGCTATCTCATCCGGGCCGCCGCCGTACGTTCGGCCAACGATGCCGCCACCGCGATGGCCGAGGCGGTCGAGGGCTCCGTGGCGCGCTTTGCCCGCCGCATGAACCGCACGGCCAAGGCGATGGGGATGACGCGAACCACGTTCAAGAACGCGAACGGCCTGACCGAGAGCGGACACCTGTCCACGGCCCGCGACATGACGATACTCGGGCGGCACGTGCTTTATGACTATCCCGATTATTACAACCTGTTCTCGCGCATCACCGCCGATGCCGGCGTCAAGACGGTCTACCACACCAACCGCCGCCTGCTGCGCAGCTACAGTGGCGCGGACGGGATCAAGACCGGCTATACACGCGCCGCCGGGTTCAACCTCGTGGCGAGTGCCGAGCGCGGAGGCGAGCGCATCATCGCCACCGTGTTCGGCGGCAAATCCACCGCGTCGCGCAACGCGCAGGTGGCCAAGCTGCTCGACCTCGGCTTTCGCAAGTCGGCGCGCCGGGTCGCCCTGGCACCGCCGGGTCGCCCGCCCTACCTGGGCAAGCTGGAACGCGCACCGGTCGCGATCGCCGCCGGGGCGGCGCGCCCGGCCTATGCGGCGCGGACG
>JADQCC010000234.1 GCA_016278295.1 Roseovarius sp.
CCATGCCCATGCGCGCCAAGGCCGCGCCGTCGCGTGGCGGCCACCTGCGCGCCGGAATCGCGCATGGGGCCACCACCGACACGCTCAACCCCGCCACCTATGAAAACGTCTATTCCCAGTCCGTGGCTTTCGCTATCCACGGACGGCTGACCGAAGTCGCCGCCGACGGCTCGCTCAAGCCCGAACTGGCCGAAAGCTGGGAGGCTTCCGCCGATGCCTCGGTCTGGCGGTTCAAGATTCGCCCCGGCGTGACCTTCCATTCCGGCAAGGAACTGGGCGTCGAGGACGTGATCAACTCGATCAATTTTCACCGGGGCGAGGATTCGACCTCGGCCGCCGGGCCTCTTGTGGCATCGATTCAGGATATCGCGGCCGAGGGCAGCGACACGGTCGTTTTCACCCTTGATGGCGGCAATGCCGACTTCCCGTTCATCCTCAGCGATTATCACCTGGTCATCTGCAAGGCCGATGGCGACAGCATCGACTGGAAATCGGGAGATGGCTGCGGCAGCTACGTCCTGAAGGATTTCAAACCCGGCGTTTCCTATGTCGTGGAACGCAACGAAAACCACTGGCGCGACGATGTCGCCTGGTTCGACAGCGTCGAGGTCATCACGCTGGCCGACCAGAACGCGCGCACCACGGCGCTGATCTCGGGCGATGTGGATATGGTCGATCGCCTGGACCTGAAAACGGTGAGCATGGTCGCACGCAACGACAATATCCAAATCAACTCGGTCGCCGGCACCCAGCATTTCACCTTCGCCATGGACACCCGCGCCGATCCCTTCTCCGATAACCATATCCGGCAGGCGCTGAAATACGCCGTCAACCGCGAGGAACTGGTCGAGAAGATCCTGTTCGGTTACGGTTCGGTCGGCAACGACCACCCGATTGGCGAGGGCCAGCGCTTTTTCAACAAGGATCTGGAACAGAAAAGCTATGATCCCGACAAGGCGAAATGGCACCTCAAGCAGGCCGGGCTCGACAGCGTCGATGTCTCGCTTTCGGCTGCCAACGCGGCCTTTTCCGGCGCAGTGGATGCCGCCACGCTCTATCAGAACTCGGCCCGGGCGGCGGGCATCAACCTGACGCCCGTGCGTGAGGCCAACGATGGCTACTGGTCGGATGTCTGGATGAAGAAGCCCTTCTGCGCCGTCTATTGGTCGGGACGCCCGGTGGAGGACCAGATGTTCTCGACCGCCTACAAGTGTGGCGCGGCCTGGAACGACAGCTTCTGGTGCAACGACCGGTTCGAGGAATTGATGGTCAAGGCGCGCTCGGAACTCGACGAGGCCAAGCGCCGCGAGATGTATTACGAAATGCAGGACTTGGTGTCGAACCAGGGCGGCGTGGTAATCCCGATGTTCGCCAACTATGTCTATGCCAATTCCAAGAAGGTGGCCCATCCCGAGCAGCTTGGCTCCAATTGGGACTTGGATGGGCTGCGCTTCATCGAGCGCTGGTGGATGGCCTGAGCCTGACCCGCCTGTACCGTCATGCCGGGGTCCGGGGGGTATCGCCCTCCGGGCTCTCGACCAAACGGGCCCCGTGCCCGGATAACCGATAATGGGAGAAACATATGACCCTCAAGACAACGCTTTCCGCCCTCGCACTGGCCACCGCCGCAGGCCCCGCGCTCGCCAATTGCGAGAGCGTCACCTTCTCCGATGTGGGCTGGACCGACATCACCGCCACCACCGCCACGACCACCGTTGTGCTGGAAGCGCTGGGCTATGAGACCGAGACCAAGGTGCTCTCGGTGCCGGTGACCTACACCTCTATGGCCGCCGGCGACATCGACGTGTTCCTCGGCAACTGGATGCCCACGATGGAGGGCGACATCGCCCCCTACCGCGAGGCGGGTACCGTCGACACCGTGCGCGCCAACCTCGAAGGTGCCAAATACACGCTGGCCACCAATGCCGCCGGGGCAGAGCTCGGCATCACCTCGTTCGGTGCCATCGCCGAGAATGCCGAAGCGCTCGACAGCACCATCTACGGCATCGAGCCGGGCAATGACGGCAACCGCCTGATCCTCGACATGATCGAGGCCGACGCCTTTGGCCTCAAGGGCTTCGAGGTCAAGGAAAGCTCGGAGCAGGGAATGCTGGCACAGGTGGCCCGCGCCGATCGTCGCGACGAGCCGATCGTGTTCCTCGGCTGGGAACCGCACCCGATGAACGCCAATTTCGACCTCACCTACCTCACCGGCGGGGATGACTGGTTCGGCCCCGACCTCGGCGGCGCGACGGTCTATACCAACACCCGCGCGGGTTATGTCGAGGCGTGCCCGAACGTGGGCAAGCTGCTCAACAATCTCGAATTCACGCTGGCCATGGAAAACGAGATCATGGGCGCGATCCTCAACGACGGGGCCGACCCCGAGGATGCCGCCACCGCATGGCTCAAGGCCAACCCCGGCGTGCTCGACGGCTGGCTCGACGGCGTCACCACCCAAGGTGGCGGCGACGCAATGGCCGCGGTCAAGGGTGAACTGGGGCTGTGATGCCCTTTTGATGCCGCCCCGACCCTGACGCGGGGCGGCACCTCTCTTTCTGCTTCCGAACATTCAGGATCAAGGCATCCCCATGGACTGGCTAAGCGATCACAAGATTCCCGTCGGCAACTGGGCCGAGAATTTCTTTCTCTGGCTTCAGGACAATGCCGCCGGTTTTTTCGATGCGCTCGCCATCCTCATGGAGACGATCATCGAAACCTTCCTCTGGGTGCTCCAGACGCCGCACCCGCTGGTCATCATCGCCGTTTTCGTGGGCCTCACCTGGGTGCTTCAACGCAACTGGAAGACCTGCCTTTTCGTGGCCCTGGGCTTTCTCTTCATCCTGAACCAGGGCTATTGGGAGGAAACCACCGAGAGCCTCACGCTGGTGCTGTCGTCCTGCATCTTCTGCATGGCGCTCGGCGTGCCTGTCGGCATTGCCGCAGCGCACCGCCCGCGGCTCTATGACGGGATGCGGCCCGTGCTCGACCTGATGCAGACGTTGCCACCCTTCGTCTACCTGATCCCTGCCATCGTGTTCTTCGGCATCGGCATGGTGCCGGGGCTCATCGCCACGGTGATCTTCGTGGTCCCCGCCCCGATCCGGCTGACGCATCTGGGCATCTCCAACACGCCGCAGCCGCTCTTGGAGGCGGCGCAGGCGTTCGGCGCCACCAATCGCCAGACGCTGTGGAAGGTCGAGCTGCCCTACGCCCTGCCGCAGATCATGGCGGGGCTCAACCAGACCATCATGCTGTCGCTGTCGATGGTGGTGATCGGGGCGCTTGTCGGCGCCGACGGGCTGGGCGTGCCGGTGCTCCGGGCGATCAACACCGTGAATATCTCGCTCGGCTTCGAATCGGGGCTGATGATCGTGGTCGTGGCCATCGTGCTTGACCGGATGCTGCGCATGGAGGGCCGGAAATGACCCAGGCCAGCGTCAATTTCAAATCCGTCTCCATCGTCTTTGGCGATGCACCCAAGAGCGCGCTGCCGTTGATGGACGAGGGCCGCGAACGCGGCGACATCCAGCAGGAAACCGGCCAGATACTCGGTGTGCACGATTGCGACCTGTCGGTGGCAACGGGCGAAATCCTCGTGCTGATGGGGCTGTCCGGCTCGGGCAAATCCACGCTCCTTCGCGCGGTCAACGGGCTCAACCCGGTGGTGCGCGGCAAGGTAGAGGTGAACGACGGCGACAGCATGGTGGATGTCACGAATGCCGACACCGCCACCCTGCGCCGCCTGCGCCAGCACCATATCGCGATGGTGTTTCAGCAATTCGGCCTGCTGCCGTGGCGCAGCGTGGCCGAGAACGTGGGCCTCGGCCTCGAACTCGCGGGTGTTCCCAAGGAGGAGCGCGCGCGGCGCGTGACCGATCAGCTTGCCCTCGTGAACCTCTCCGACTGGGCCGACCGTCGCGTGGCCGAGCTGTCGGGGGGCATGCAGCAGCGCGTGGGCCTCGCCCGTGCCTTTGCCACCGATGCGCCGATCCTGTTGATGGACGAGCCCTTTTCGGCGCTCGACCCACTCATCCGCACGCATTTGCAGGACGAACTGATCGACCTGCAAAAGACGCTGGGGCGCACCATCATCTTTGTCAGCCACGATCTGGACGAGGCGTTCAAGCTGGGGGATCGCATCGCCATAATGGAGGGCGGGCGCATCGTGCAATGCGGCACGCCGCAGGATATCTTTACCAACCCCGCCACCGGCTACGTGGCCGATTTCGTGGCGCACATGAACCCGTTGGGCGTGCTCTGCGCCCGCGACGTGATGGAGCCCGCGACCGGCACACCCGACGCCACCGTACCCGCCGACGCCACCATCCAGGCGGTGATGGAGGCGGCCCAGGGCCATGACGCGCCGGTGGGCGTGGTCGAGGATGGCGCGTTGCTGGGCCAGATCACCCGCAACCGCATCCTCGCCAAGCTGCTCGATCCGCGCACCTGACGCGCCCCGCCAGAAACAGGATCCCCGATGCGCGCCGCCCTGCTCTCCCGCTTCGCCGACCCGGTCGAGATCACCGACCTGCCCGACCCCGCCTGCCCGCGTGACGGCGCGGTGATCGCGGTGCGCGCCTGTGGCGTGTGCCGCTCGGATCATCACGCCTGGAAAGGGGCCGACCCGGACGTGGTGCTACCCCACGTCATGGGCCACGAATTCGCCGGAGAGGTGATCGAGACCGGGCCGGAATGCCATGCCTTCAGCGTGGGTGAGCGCGTCACCGCGCCATTCATCCTCGGCTGCGGTGCCTGCCCGGATTGTCGCGGCGGCGAGCCCACGATCTGCGATCACCAGCAGGTCATCGGGTTCAGCCAATGGGGGGCGTTCGCCGAGCGCATCGCCATCCCGCGCGCCGATTTCAACCTCGTGCGCCTGCCCGACGCGATGGACTACGCCGCCGCCGCGGGCATGGGCTGCCGCGTCACCACCGCGTTCCGCGCGCTGGTGGACCGCGCGGGGCTCGCGCCCGGCGAATGGCTGGCGGTGCATGGTTGTGGCGGGGTGGGCCTGTCGGCCATCCTGATCGCGGCGGCGCTCGGCGCGCGCATCCTCGCGGTGGATGTGAATCCGGCGGCGCTGGCGCTCGCGCGCGATCTCGGGGCCACGGCGACGCTCGACGCGAGCGGGACAGAGGACGTGGGCGGCGCGGTGCGTGACCTGACGGGCGGCGGCGCGGATGTCTCGCTCGACGCACTGGGGATCACCGCGACCTTTCACAACTCTCTGAAAAGCCTGCGCAAAATGGGACGGCACGTGCAGATCGGGATGCCCCTCGGCGACCACGCCACACCCGACCTGCCGCTATTGGACCTGGTCTATTCCCGCCAGATCACGCTGCACGGTACGCGCGGCATCGGCGCGCATCGCTTCGCCGCTCTGATGGGCATGATCGCCGCCGGACGGCTCGACCCTGCCCGCCTCGTCACCCACCGGATCGGGCTCTCGGGGCTCCACTCCGCGCTCGCCGCGATGGACGGCTATGGCGGCGCCGGGGTGACGGTGGTCGATGACATGACCGCCTGAGCCGTCACCACAACGCCGCTTTTCCGGCATGGCCATGCCGCGAAATCCTGCTCTCCTGTTGCCACTGCATACGGCACGGGCGGCTCCCGGTCGCCCTGCCCAACCACAAGGATGAGGCAGATGACCGAGCAAGAGACCCCCCGCAGCGGCCCGCAGCGCCCGCCCCGCGACGACAAGCGCACGCGCCCGGCCCCCGCGCCGATCTTTCGCGATTTCGCGAGTATCTGAGCGGCCGGAGCCACTGATCCGAGTGAATGGCCGAGGGCGTGCACCGACGCGGTGAAGATATCGCGAAACAGCGCGGCGATCGCTTGCTCGCGGCCCGCAATTCCCCGGTCATCTCCACAACGCCCGTTCCCCATGCAAAGGGCCGCGCCCCTCGCCGGGGTGCGGCCCTCGCTCAGCTCACAGGCAGTGCGGTCAGCCGACCAGCTCAAGCCCCGAAAAGAAATAGGAAATCTCGATCGCCGC
>JADQCC010000133.1 GCA_016278295.1 Roseovarius sp.
CCGCCGCCTTCGCAGCGCACATTGCGCGACACCGCCGCGCTGCATCGCCAGATCCTGTCGCGCCTCGGACCCTCGCCGCTGGCCGAGGATCAGCTCATCCGCGATCTCGCCAGCCCCGCGCAGACCGTCGCCCCGGCCCTCGTCACGCTCGAGCTTGACGGGCGCATCACCCGCCACCCCGGCGGCCTCGTCTCGCTCGCCGTCTGACCGCATGCCGCCAGGGTCTCCCGCGCCATTCTCGGACCCTGCGTTGACAAATCCCCTTGCCAGCCCACATGGTGCGCCGCCATAAGCGGCCCCCAGAGCCGGAAGGAGTGCCCATGCCCGTCGTCGTCGTCGAATCGCCTGCAAAAGCCAAGACGATCAACAAGTATCTCGGCGACGGCTATACGGTTCTGGCAAGTTATGGCCATGTCCGCGACCTGCCGCCCAAGGACGGTTCGGTCGATCCCGAGAACGGATTCGACATGACCTGGGAGGTGGGCGCCGACGCGCGCAAGCACGTCAAGGCGATCGCCGACGCGCTCAAGGACGATAACGCGCTCATCCTCGCGACAGACCCCGACCGCGAGGGCGAGGCGATCAGCTGGCACCTCGAGGAAACCCTGCGCAAGCGCAAGGCGATCCGCAAGGACACGCCGGTCAGCCGCGTCGTCTTCAACGCCATCACCAAATCCGCCGTCACCGAGGCGATGCAGAACCCGCGCGACATCGACGCCCCCCTGGTCGAGGCCTATCTCGCGCGCCGCGCGCTCGACTATCTCGTCGGCTTCAACCTCAGCCCCGTGCTCTGGCGCAAGCTGCCCGGCGCGCGCTCGGCGGGGCGCGTGCAATCGGTCTGCCTGCGCCTCATCGTCGAGCGCGAGCAGGAGATCGAGGCGTTCAGACCGCGCGAATACTGGTCCGTCAAGGCCCGCCTCACCACGCCGCGCGGGCAGGATTTCGAGGCCCGCCTCGTCACCCTCGCGGGCGACAGGCTCGACAAGTACAGCCTGGAAAACGCCACGCAGGCCGACATGGCGGTGCAGGCGGTGGCGGCGCGCGCCCTCACCGTCACCGGCGTCGAGGCGAAACCGGCGACGCGCAACCCCTCGGCCCCGTTCATGACCTCGACCCTGCAACAGGAGGCGAGCCGCAAGTTCGGCATGGGCGCGCGGCAATGCATGTCCGCTGCGCAACGGCTCTACGAGGCCGGGCTCATCACCTATATGCGAACCGACGGGATCGACATGGCCCCCGAGGCGGTGATGGCCGCGCGCGACGCGATCAAGGACCGCTTCGGCGCGGAGTATCTCCCGAAATCCCCGCGCATGTACAAGAACAAGGCCAAGAACGCCCAAGAAGCGCATGAATGCATCCGCCCCACCGACATGACGCGCGACGCCGGCAAGCTGCGCATCTCCGACGCCGACCAGCGCAAGCTCTACGATCTGATCTGGAAACGCACACTCGCCTGCCAGATGGCCGCCGCCCGGCTCGAACGCACGACGGTCGAATTGGGCAGCGATGACGGTCAGGTCGGGCTGCGCGCGACCGGGCAGGTGATGCTCTTCGACGGCTTCCTCAAGATCTACGAGGAGGGGCGCGACGACGTGACCACCGACGACGACGACCGCCGCCTGCCGCAGATCGCGCAGGGCGACAAGGCCGGCTTTGCCAAATCCTCGCTGCGCACGGAATTCGCCAAGGCGCAGGAGGCCAGGGACACCCCCGCCGCCATGCTCTCGGAAAACGAGGCGGTGCTGGGCCTGCAACACTTCACCCAGCCTCCGCCCCGCTACACAGAGGCGACGCTGGTCAAGAAAATGGAGGAACTGGGCATTGGCCGCCCCTCCACCTATGCCAGCGTTCTCGGCACCATCGAAGAGCGCGAATACGTCCGCAAGGAACAGGGCCGCCTCATCCCCGAGGACAAGGGCCGCATCGTCACCACCTTCCTGATCAACTTCTTCCGCAAATACGTGGGCTACGAGTTCACCGCCAATCTCGAGGAGGATCTCGACCGGGTGAGCGCGGGTGAGGCCGACTACAAGGAGGTGCTGTCGCGCTTCTGGCGCGATTTTTCGGCGGCCATCGCCGAAACCTCCGAGCTCAGGATCAAGGAAGTACTCGACGTGCTCGACGACGCGCTCGCCCCCACGCTCTACCCGCCGCGCGAGGACGGCGGCGACCCGCGCCAATGCCCGCTCTGCGGCACCGGCCGGCTGCACCTCAAGACCTCGCGCTCGGGCGGTTTCGTGGGCTGCGGCAACTACCCCGAATGCCGCTACACCCGCCCCATCGGCGGCGACGCGGCAGAAAACGGCGACCGCATCCTCGGCGAGGACGAGCACGGCAACGAGATTTCCCTGCGGTCGGGCCGCTTTGGCCCCTACGTGCAGCGCGGCGCGGCCGCCGAGGACAACAAGAAGCCCGACCGCGCCAGCCTGCCCAAGGGCTGGAAGGCAGAGGAGATGACGCTGGAAAAGGCGCTCACCCTGCTGAGCCTGCCGCGCGAGGTGGGCGCGCATCCCGAGGGCGGCGCGATCAAATCGAATTTCGGTCGCTACGGCCCTTACATCATGCACCAGGGCCCCGATGACGCCAAACCCGTCTACGCCAATCTCAAGGACCCCAATGACGTGTTCGAGATCGGCATGAACCGCGCGGTGGAACTGCTGGCCGAAAAGCGCGCCAATCCCGGCGGGCGCGGGCGCGCGGCGGCCAAGGCCCTGCGCGATCTGGGCGAGCATCCGGGCGAGGGCGGGCCGGTGCAGGTGTTCGAGGGGCGCTATGGCCCTTACGTGAAATGGGGCAAGATCAACGCCACCCTGCCCAAGGACACGAGCCCCGACGACATCACGCTGGAGACGGCCGTCACCCTCATCACGGAGAAGGCCGCGAAAAAAGGCGGCGCGCGCAAGAAGAAAGCCGCCCCGCGCAAGAAGGTCGGGTGAGGCCGCAGCCTCTGCTTTCTTTTGAAGAAAGCGGGGCAGCGCGCAATTCATACGTAGTAATCCGTAAATCGCCGCGATGCAGCGCGCGCCGCGTTGACACCGCCCCTCGCCGCCGCATACCAAGGCCCACGGCTTTCAGGAGGAGATGCGCGATGTCCAAGGTATACGGCTCGGCGGCCGAGGCGCTTGACGGGCTCTTGCACGATGACATGACCATCGCCGCGGGCGGCTTCGGCCTCTGCGGCATCCCAGAGTTGCTGCTCGCCGCGATCCGCGATTCGGGCGTCAGGAACCTCACCTTCGCGTCCAACAACGCAGGCGTGGACGATTTCGGCATCGGCATCCTGCTGCAAACCCGGCAGGTCAAAAAGATGATGTCGTCCTACGTGGGCGAGAACGCCGAATTCATGCGGCAGTATCTCAGCGGCGAGCTGGAGCTCGAATTCAACCCCCAGGGCACGCTCGCCGAGCGGATGCGCGCGGGCGGCGCCGGCATTCCGGGCTTCTACACCAAGACCGGCGTCGGCACCCAGATCGCCGAGGGCAAGGAACACAAGGAGTTCCCCACCGGCCCCGACGGCCAGCCCGAGACCTACATCCTCGAGCGCGGCATCTTCGCCGATCTCTCGATCGTCAAGGCGTGGAAGGCCGACACCACCGGCAACTGCATCTTCCGCAAGACTGCGCGCAACTTCAACCCGCCCGCGGCCATGTGCGGCCGCACCTGCGTGATGGAGGTCGAGGAGATCGTCGAGCCCGGCACGCTCGACCCCGACTGCATCCACCTGCCCGGCATCTACGTGCACCGCCTGATCCAGGGCGACCACGAGAAACGCATCGAACAACGCACCGTGCGCAAGAGGGAGGAAGCCTGATGCCCTGGACCCGCGACCAGATGGCGGCACGCGCCGCGCAGGAGCTCGAGGACGGCACCTATGTCAATCTCGGCATCGGCATCCCGACGCTGGTGTCGAACCACATCCCCGAGGGCGTTCAGGTGACGCTGCAATCCGAAAACGGGATGCTCGGCATGGGCCCCTTCCCCGTCGAGGGCGAGGAAGACCCCGATCTCATCAACGCCGGCAAGCAGACCATCACCGAACTGCCCCACACCGCCTATTTCGACAGCGCCACCTCCTTCGGCATGATCCGGGGCGGCAAGATCGCGATGGCGATTCTCGGCGCGATGGAGGTGGCCGAAAACGGCGATCTGGCCAACTGGATGATCCCTGGCAAGCTGGTCAAGGGCATGGGCGGCGCGATGGACCTCGTCGCCGGCGTGCGCCGGGTGGTGGTGGTGATGGACCACACCAACAAGGCGGGCGAATCCAAGCTGCTCAAGAAATGCACCCTGCCGCTCACCGGCACCGGGGTGGTGAATCGCATCGTCACCAACCTCGGCGTGCTCGACGTGGTCGAGGGTGGCCTGCGCATCGTGGAATGCGCCGATGGCGTGACAGAGGATGAAATCCGCGCCGCCACCGAGGCCACGGTCGTCACCTGAACGAGGGCCGGGCACCGGTGCCCGGCCTAATTCAGGGCCAGATCGAAGGCACAGGCGTCGGTCACGAGCTCGGGCCGCGTCTTGCACAGCCCCCGCGCCACCTCGAAGACCGCAAGCACCCGCGGCACGTAATCGCGCGTCTCCGCAAAGGGCGGCACGCCACCGTGGTCACGCAGCGCCCCCTCGCCCGCGTTATACCCCGCCAGCGCCAGGATGACGTCGCCGCCGAATTCGCCGATCAGCCAGTCGAGATAGGCCACGCCGCCGCGGATGTTCTCGGTCGGGGCCAGCGGGTCGACGACGTCGAACCGCGCGGCGGTGTCGGGCATGAGCTGCATCAGTCCCTGCGCGCCCTTCTCTGACACCACCTCCGCGCGCCCGCCCGATTCCACCGCGATCACCGACAGCACCAGCGCGGGCGACACCCGCGTGCCAACGGTGGCGCGCAGGATGTCGGCGCCCCGCACGCGCAGGATGTCACGCAGGGCTTGCAGCCGCGGCACGGCCGGGGCGGCCCCGTCGGGCGGATTGGCGAGACGTGTCATCGCGGCGCGCAGGCGCAAAGCGCCGTCCGCGTCGAGCGCGGCTGGCACCTCCTCCCAGAACCAGCCAAGCCGCGGCTCCGCCCGCGCGCCTGTCTCGCTCCCGCCGTCGGCAAGCGGGGCCTCACGCGGGGTGATCTGTACCAGCGGGCCACGCGACGCACCGGGTTTCGGGGGCGTCTCGAACTTGGGAGAGAAGTCGGGAAAGGGCGGCGGGCCATCGCCTCGCGCACCGCCACCTGGCGCCAGAGCGGCACAGAAACACAAAACCCTGAATATTCCGTTGATCGGCACCGCCCCGCCCCGGATCGTTTCCGTCCATGATGTCAACAATCCGCCCTCATGGCCAGAATCGTTGCGCAAGACACCGATCGTTTTGCGCGATTTTTGTCAAATTCTGCACGCAAAAGCTGTAAGTCGAGAGATATTTTCTGTTTGTTTCTTTTATTTTCAATATCTTGAGAATTTTTTCGATAAAACCCGCCAAAACACGAAAATCGCTGCATTGCCGCCCAAATCGCGCCCGGATTCGGCGGCCATATGGGATCACACCACGACGGCAACGGGCCATAAAACTCGCAGGGCCTGAAACCAGAGTGGATGTGACAACTGAGCAACTGATCCTTTGGAGGGACCAAACCATGATGAACTTTTTCAAGACCTTCTCGAAAGACGAAGACGGCGCAGTGACGGTTGACTGGGTCGTGCTGACCGCAGCGGTCGTGGGCCTCGGCATCGCCGCGATTTCCACGGTGCGCGGCGGAATCGATTCCATGGCTGGCGATATCAGCTCTTCGCTCGACAGCGGCAACGTGGCTGCGGTGGGCACGCTGGGCACCAGCGGCACCACCGCCTCCCAATAAGACCACAGCGACCGCTTCGCCCGACCTCGGGGCGAGGGAGGTTCCCAATCTCGCAGGGCCGTGTCCGGCGCGGACACGGCCCTGCGTATACGTTGTAAC
>JADQCC010000099.1 GCA_016278295.1 Roseovarius sp.
GTGCCGCTCTGGGACACGATCAACATCGCCACGCTGGGCACGCTGGGCGGCGTCGTCATGGCGGTGCCGGTGGCGTTCATGGCGGCGCGCAACACCACGCCCTCGCAGCGCATCCTGCGGCCCATCGCGCTTTTTATCATCGTCGCCTCGCGCTCGATCAACTCGCTGATCTGGGCGCTGCTGCTGGTGGCGATCATCGGGCCGGGCATCCTCGCGGGGATCGTCGCGATCGCGCTGCGCTCCATCGGCTTTGTCGGCAAGCTGCTCTACGAGGCGATCGAAGAGACCGACGCACGCCAGATCGAGGCGGTACAGGCCACGGGCGCCAGCCCCGCGCAGGTGGTGAGCTACGGTATCGTGCCGCAGATCATGCCCGCCTTCTGGGGGATCTCGGTGTTTCGCTGGGACATCAATATCCGCGAGAGCACCATCCTCGGGCTGGTCGGCGCGGGCGGCATCGGGCTCAAGCTTCAGGCGTCGCTCAACGTGCTGGCCTGGCCGCAGGTGACGGTGATCCTGCTGCTGATCCTCGCCACCGTGGTGCTGAGCGAATGGGTCTCGGCACGGGTGCGCCACGCGATCATCTGACCGCGCGGCGCGTCTGGGCCGCGCTCAGGCGCTCAGCAGGTGGTAGAGCTCGTCCTTCAGCCGCGCGCGTTCCTTGCGCAGGTCCATCTCGGCCAGGTCGTCCATCGGCTCGACCAGCGTTTCGGCGCGGTGTACCTTGCGGTTCACGTCGTGATACTCGTCCGCCAGCCGCGCGAAATGCGCATCGGCCTGTTTCATCTCGCCTATCTTGTCGGCGAATTGCGGAAATTCCTCGTAAAGCTCGTGGGGGGTGTGGGACATCGCGCGTCTCCTCGTTGTTTGCGTACCGGGTCAGCCTAGGGTGCGCGCACGGCCCGCACCTTGACCCGGATCAAACCGGGCGGCTGCGCAAGGACGGCGTGGCGCCCTCGGCCCGCCGCCTGTCAGGAGCATCTTGCCGAATAGCAACCGATTGCCGTGCCCGCCGCACATGCTACGGCGCGGGGCCGCGCGTCAGCGTCGGGCGCGGCGCCAGCCCGCGGCGCGCGCTTCGGCCTCCGAGCAGAACCAGCGTTCGCCCTGCCCGGGCCGGATCACCGTGCGCGCGTAATCCGCCTGTCCGGGCAGGTGGTGGATGCGTTTGCCCGAGCGGCTGATGTTGCCCTTGATCGCGCAGGCCGGGTCGGGCGCGGCGGTCAGCGTCGCGCGATTCTCGCGCACGGCGCGGCGATAGTCCGCTGGCCGGTCGAATCGGTGCGCGTGCAGCCCGCGACCGGCGATGACGGCGCGTTTCTCGTCAAGGTCATAGGCCATAGAATACTTGCGGTAGGCGAGCGCCAGCCCCTCGGTCACCAGCATCCGGCCGACATCCTGCCCCGCCACCGTGCAGGTGGCGACGGTGCGCCCGTAGCGGTCGGTATCGACCGTGTCGCAGCGCGCCATGCGCCCGCCGATCCGCCTGCGCACCTGATCGGCGGCCCATGTGCCGCAATCCCATGCCACGCCATCCGCGTTGGTGCAGCGCTGCCCCAGTTCGGGCGCGTCGATGCCGTGCAGGCGTACCCGCGTGGCCCCCACGTCGAACGTATCGCCATCGACCACGCGCACCGCCCCATCGACCCCCTGTGCCATGACCGGGCTGGAGAACATCGTAAGAACGATCAGTAAAGAAATCCTTAACATGCCCCCTTATTGCGGGAGGGCAGCCAGATTTTCAATACAGAACGTGAACAAAGCGTTAATGCGCGATCACCGCTGCGCGTGTTCCCAATAGGGGTGCAGCCACGGGGCCGCGTTGTCCGGCGGCAGGCGGCGGCCCAGCACCGCGTCGGCGATTTTCTCGCCCGCCATGATCGACGGCGCGTTGAGATTGCCGTTCGTGATGCGTGGAAAGATGCTCGAATCGGCCACGCGCAAGCCATCGACCCCGATCACCCGCCCATCGGGATCGACCACGGCATCGCTGTCATCCGCGCGGCCCATCCGGCAGGTGCCGCAGGGATGGTAGGCGCTCTCGGCGTGTTCGCGGATGAAATCGTCGAGCGCGTCGTCGCTCTGCACCGCCGCACCCGGCTGGATCTCGTGTTTGCGATAGGGCGCGAACGCCTCCTGCGCGAAAATCTCGCGGGTGAGCCGGATACAACGGCGAAAATCCATCCAATCGCTCTCCGCGCTCATGTAGTTGAAGCGGATCACCGGGTCGTCGGCGGGATCGGCACTGCGCAAGGTGATCGCGCCGCGGGATTCGCTCCGCATCGGACCGACATGCGCCTGGAAACCGTGCCCCTCGGCCGCCGCCTTGCCGTCATAGCGCACGGCAATGGGCAGGAAATGGAACTGGATATCGGGGTAATCGACACCCGCGCGGGACCGGATGAATCCGCAGCTCTCGAACTGGTTCGAGGCGCCCGGCCCCTGCCGCCCCAGAAGCCAGCGCAACCCGACCCAGCCCTTGCCGAAAAGGTTCCAGTACTTGTAGAGGCTCACCGGCTGGCTGGCGGCCATCTGGATATACAGTTCCATGTGATCTTGCAGGTTGGCACCAACGCCGGGGCGGTCGGCAACAACCGCGATGCCGTGCTCGGAGAGATGCGCCCCCGGACCGATCCCCGACAGCATCAGCAGCTTCGGCGAGTTGATAGACGAGGCCGCGAGGATGACCTCGGCGCGCGCGCGCACCACCTCGCGCCGTCCACCGCGCAGCACCTCTACGCCGGTCGCGCGGCCCTCATGGATGACCACGCGCTGCACCAGCCCGCGCAGCAGGTCGCAATTCTCGCGCTTCAGGGCCGGTTTCAGATAGGCATTGGCCGCCGACCAGCGCTGGCCCTTGTGGACCGTCATCTCGAAGGGGCCGAACCCCTCCTGCTTTTCGCCGTTATAGTCGTCGGTCCGCTGGTATCCCGCCTGCACACCCGCCTCGACGAAGGCGCGCACCAGCGGGTTGTCACGCTTGCCGCGGCTGACATGCAGCGGGCCATTGGTGCCGCGCCAGCCCGCGTCACCGCCGTGGCCACCATCGTCCCAGGCCTCCATCCGCTTGAAATACGGCAGCACATCCGCGTAGCCCCAGCCGTCGCAGCCCTGATCGCGCCAATGGTCGTAGTCGCGCGCGTGGCCGCGCACATAGACCATGCCGTTGATCGAGCTTGAGCCGCCGATCACCTTGCCGCGCGGACAGGCCAGCCGCCGCCCGCCCAGGTGCGGCTCGGGCTCGGTCCGGTAGCCCCAGTCGTAGCGGCGCATGTTCATCGGATAGCTGAGCGCGCCGGGCATCTGGATGAACGGGCCCGCATCGGTGCCGCCATGCTCGATCACCAGCACGGACTTGCCGGCCTCGCTGAGCCGGTAAGCCAGGGCGCAGCCCGCGCTGCCGGCGCCCACGATGACGTAATCGGCCTCCATCAGCGGTATCCTTCGTGGCTGGCGCGGGGATTCGAGTATTTCTGGAAAGATGAAGCCATCATTCCCCCCTCGGGTAGCGCTGGTTTTCCTCGACCACGTTGAGGTCCATGTGGTTGCGCATGTAGCGTTCCGATGCCTTTTGCAGCGGCTGGTAATCCCACGGGTAATAGCCACCCTGGCGCAGTGCCTCGTACACCACCCAGCGGCGCGCCTGGCTCTCGCGCACCTGCGCATCGAAGGCATCGAGATCCCATCGTGCCGCGGCCTTGGCCTGCAATTGCGCCAGCGTGCCGGCGTGATTCGGATCATCCGCGAGATTGGTCAGCTCGTGCGGGTCGGCCTCCAGATCGAAAAGCTGATCGGGGTCGAGCGCGCAGCGATTGTATTTCCAGCGGCCATAGCGCAGCGAGACGAGCGGCGCGTAGCTTGCCTCGGCGGCGTATTCCATCGCAACGGGGGCCTCGCGTTTGCCGCCCTGTCCGAGATGGACCAGCGATTGCCCCTCGGTCCAGGGCATCACCTCGGACATGTCGGCACCACCCAGATCGCAGAGCGTCGGGCAAACGTCGACATTGCTCACCGGGTCGGTCACGAGGCCCGGCGCCATGTCGGGGGCCGAGATCATCAGCGGCACGCGGGCAGAGCCCTCGTAGAACGACATCTTGAACCACAACCCACGCTCTCCCAGCATGTCGCCGTGATCCGACACGAAGAGGATCACCGCCTCCTGCCGGGTGGCCTCCAGCGCCGCCATCACCTCGCCGATCTTGTCGTCGAGATAGGAGATATTGGCGAAATAGGCACGGCGGGAGCGGCGGATGTCTTCCTCGGTGATGTCGAAGGCGCGCCAGTCATTGGCATCGAAGATGCGCTTGGAATGCGCGTCGTGATCCGCGTAGTCCATCGCCGGCACCTCCGGCAACAGATGCTCGCAATCCTCGTAGAGATCCCAGTATTTGCGCCGCGCCACGTAAGGATCATGCGGATGGGTAAAGCTCACCGTCAGGCACCACGGCCGCGCATCGTGGCCGCGGGCGAGGTCATAGACCTTCTGCGCGCCGTGAAAGGCCACCTCGTCGTCGTATTCCATCTGGTTGGAAATCTCGGCCACGCCGCTGCCCGTCACCGAACCGAGGTTGTGGTACCACCAGTCGATCCGCTCGCCGGGTTTGCGGTAATCCGGTGTCCAGCCGAAATCGGCGGGGTAGATATCGGTGGTGAGTCGCTGCTCGAAGCCGTGCAACTGATCGGGGCCGACGAAATGCATCTTGCCGCTGAGGCAGGTCTGATAGCCCGCGCGGCGCAGGTGGTGGGCATAGGTGGGAATATCCGCCGAGAACTCGGCGGCGTTGTCGTAGACGCGGCTGCGCGAGGGCAAGAGCCCCGACATGAAGCTCGCCCGCCCCGGGGCGCAGAGCGGGCTTGCCGTGTAGGTATTGGCAAATCGCGTCGAGCGCTCGGCCAGCTTGCGCAGGTTGGGCGCGTGCAGCCACTCGGCCGGACCGTCGGGAAAGAGCGTGCCGTTGAGCTGGTCGACCATGAAGATCAGGAAATTGGGGCGGGTGGTCATGTTTCCTCCTGTGGCAGGCTGGTGTCGAGATAGCGCAGCAGCACGGCGATGGCGGCCTCGGGGGCAATGCCGCCCTCGCCGAGCGCCTGACGGATATAGAGGCCGTCGATCATCGCAGCACAGCCACGCGTGAGCGTACGGGCCTCTGTCGGTGCGATCTGCCGGAAGGCGTGGTAGAGGTTCGATCGCAACCGCCGCTGATAGACATGCAACAGCCGCCGCGCCGCGTCAGAGCGTTGCGCCTGCACATAGAAATTGAGCCAGGCGGCAACCATCTCGGGTCGGAACTGTGCCGGGGTAAAGCTGGCGCGGATGATCGCCTCGGCCCGCTGGCGCGGGGTTCTCGCCATGATGAGCGCGCCACGAACCTCGGCGCCATAGAGCGACAGAACGTGGCGCATGGCGGCGGCGAACAGCGCCTCCTTGGAGCCGAAATAGTGATGCGCGAGCGCCGAGGACATGCCCGCGCGCCGCGCGATCTGTGCCACCGTCACGTCGAGCGCGCCGCGCGCGCCGATCTCGTGAATCGTGGCCTCCACCAGCGCGCCGCGCCGGATGGGCTCCACTCCAAGCTTGGGCATGGATCGCCTCCTGAGGGTCATCTTGCCAGACCGGCGTAATCGTGTTTAATTGACTCGTCAATCAATAACCCGGGAGGGGCAGGACAGGGAACCTTCACGAGAATGACGTTGTATTTCACGCCAGCGTCATACTAGCCTTTACACATAACAGATGACCGCACGCGATCCGCGAGGCTGGTCCGAACAACCCAAAGGGAGAAACCGAACATGACACGCAGCATCAACGGCGGCATGAACCGCCGCGGCTTCATGGCCACGACCGCAGGCGCCGCGCTTGCCGCCTCCATGCCCATGCGCGCCAAGGCCGCGCCGTCGCGTGGCGGCCACCTGCGCGCCGG
>JADQCC010000265.1 GCA_016278295.1 Roseovarius sp.
GTTCTTCCGCCGGAAACGCCACCGCGCGCCGTGCCCCTTCCCGGGCTCACCCCGACGGGCGAGGCGGCAAAGGCGCGCGAGTCCCTGTCGGGTATCCGCCCGCGGCAGCGGCCCGAAACGCTGGTCGACGAGCAGGAGCGCGGCGCCCTTGGCGGGCGTACGCGGACCGAGCTGGCGACGCTGCGCCCGCGAACCCGCCCCGCGGGGACAATCACGCACGCCGACGCGAAAGCGGTGGCGGCGGCGGTGGCCGAGGCAACCGACGAGGCCGTGACCGAATCGCTCAAACCGCGGCTGCGGCCCACGGCGATCGCGCGCGAAGCGGCCCCACGCCGTGCCGCCGCGGCGGGGCCGGCCATCCCGACCTCCGCCTCGGTCGCCCAGCGTGCCACCGTGCGCAATGCGATCAATCTGCGACAGGTCAACCTCATCGGCGTCTACGGTACGCCGTCGAACCGGCGCGCCCTTGTCCGCCTGTCGAACGGGCGATACCGCAAGGTGCAGGTCGGTGACCAGATCGACGGCGGCCGGGTCCTGGCCATCGGCGATACGGAGTTGCGCTACAGCAAGAGCGGGCGCAACGTGGTGCTGCGGTTGCCCCAGGGCTAAGGGGCCAAAGGGCGCACACAAACGAGGGCCGGGCGATGGAAGGGGTTCTGTTTCAGGCAACGATACTCCTGGTGGCGATGGTCGTCGCCGTGCCGCTCGCGGCGCGGCTCGGCTTCGGCTCGGTGCTGGGATACCTCGCTGCCGGGATCGCGATCGGGCCGGTGCTCGGGCTGGTCGGCGGGCATGAGACCGCCGAGTTGCAGCACATGGCCGAATTCGGTGTGGTGATGATGCTGTTCCTTATCGGGCTGGAGCTGGAGCCGCGCGCGCTGTGGGACATGCGGCACCGGCTTCTGGGGCTCGGGGGGCTTCAGATCGGGCTGACCACCGCCGCGATCTTGCTCGGCGGCCTCTGGCTGGGACAGGTGTGGACGGTGGCACTGGCCGTCGGCATGGCGCTGGCACTGTCCTCGACAGCAATCGTGTTGCAGACGCTCAACGAGAAGGGGCTGATGCAGACACGCGGCGGGCGCTCGGCCTTTTCGGTGCTGCTGACGCAGGACATCGCGGTGATCCCGATGCTGGCCTTGCTGCCGCTGCTGGAACTGCCGCGCACGATGGAAATGGTCTTTGCCGCCGCGCGCGAGCGCGCGGACAATGCGCAGACGATCAAGGAAACGGCGCCACACGAGGCGGCGCAGAACTTCATCGCCAATCTGCCGGGCTGGGCGGCAACGCTGGTGACGGTGGCGGCCGTGGCGGCGATTATCCTGGCCGGTGTCTACCTCACGCGGCCGGTCTTTCGCTTTATCCACACCGCGCGGCTACGCGAGATGTACACGGCGCTCGCGCTGCTGATCGTGGTGGGAATCTCGTTCCTGATGACGCTCGTGGGCCTGTCGCCCGCGCTCGGTGCGTTCCTCGCGGGCGTGGTGCTGGCCAACAGCGAGTTCCGCCACGAGCTGGAAAGCGATCTTGCGCCGTTCAAGGGGCTGCTGCTGGGCCTGTTCTTCATAACCGTCGGAGCGGGGATGGATTTCAGCGTGCTGCGGGGCGCACCGTTTCTGGTGCTGGGGCTCGCGGGCGGGCTGATCCTGACCAAGGGGGCGATCCTCTACGTGCTTGGCCGGGCCTTCGCGCTGCGCGGACGCGATCTGTGGCTGTTCACCCTGTCGCTGGCGCAGGCCGGCGAATTCGGCTTCGTGCTGATCGCATTCTCGAATCAGCAAAACGTACTGCCGCGCGGCATGGGAGAGATCCTGCTGCTGGTGATCGCCCTGACCATGCTCATCACGCCGCTGCTGTTTCTGCTCTTCGACAGGATGTCATGGCACATGGCGACCACTGCCGCGACACCCGAAGCCGACAAGATCGACCGCACCGGGCAGGTCATCATCGCCGGGATCGGGCGCTTCGGACAGGTCGTCAACCGGCTGGTGCGCTCGAGCGGCTTCGACACGGTGGTGCTCGACAACGACCTGACGGCGATCCAGAGGATGCGCCGCTTTGGCGTCAAGGGCTTCTTCGGCGATCCGACGCGGCCCGATCTGCTACACGCCGCGGGCATCGGCGAGGCGCGCGTTCTCGTCGCCGCGCTGGATGACCCCGATGCCTGCGTGCGGCTCGTTTCATTCGCCCGGCACGAGCGGCCCGACCTGCACATCGTGGCACGGGCGCGCGACCGCACCCAGGTTTTCCGCCTCTATAAGGCGGGGGCCAACGACATCGTGCGCGAGGTCTTTGACGGGTCATTGCGCGCCGGCCGATACGTGCTGGAGAATGTCGGGCTGACGGAATTCGAGGCGGCAGAGGCGGAGAAGCTGTTCTATCAGCACGACCGGCAATCCGTGCGCGAACTGGCCGCGCTGTGGGATCCCGACGTGCCGACGCTCGAAAACGCCGCCTACATCGCGCGGGCACGAGAGCTCGAGGCGGACTTGCAGACGATGCTGCTTACCCAGCTCGAAGAAAGCTTCGCCGCGCCACAGGGACGCGGCGAAGATTGAGGCACGGGTCTTGGGTGGATCACTCGGCGCTGTCGGCGGAGCTGGCGTTGAGCAGGCCGTAGCGCTCGGCTCCGAGGCTGTCATAGAGGTCGATCTGCGTTTCGAGAAAGTCGATATGGCCCTCCTCGTCCGCGATCAGCTCTTCGAACAGGTTCTTGGAGACATAGTCGCTCACGCTCTCGCAATGATTGCGCGCCTCGATATAGAGCGTGCGGGCCTCGTTCTCCGCCGCGAGATCGGCGTCGAGCGTCTCTCGCAGGGTCTGGCCGATGCGCAGCGGGTCGAGCTTTTGCAGGTTGGGGTGACCGCCGAGAAAGATGATCCGCTCGATCAGCCGATCGGCGTGGTGCATCTCCTCGATGCTCTCCTCGCGGGATTTTGCCGCGATCTTTCCGTATCCCCAATCCTCTTGCAAGCGATAGTGCAGCCAGTACTGGCTGACCGCGGTCAGTTCACTCCTGAGCGCCTTGTTGAGATAGTCGATTACCTTCTGGTCGCCTTTCATTGAGGTCTCCCTGTGTGGGTGCGCGCCGCAGGGCGCACAGGTGCATGGGGACCGCGAGCGTAGACTGCTCGCTCATGGTGTCAATGAAAAGCGGCAGGCATCCACCGCAATCGGCACGCTTGCCCAGCGCGCGATAGACCTTGCCCGGAGTGATGACCGTCTCGGGGTCGGAGGCGCGCATCCAGTCGACGGCGCGCCGGATATCGGTATCGGTGATGGCCATGCAGTGGCAGACGATCATCGTGCGGCAGTCCTTTCTCAGTGTAGTGTGTCTCAGTGTAGTGTGGTCCCTGCGGGGCGGGTGGCTGTGAACGCCGCGGCATCGCGCAGCGTGGCGCGGTAGAGGTGCAGACCGAAGCGCTGCGCCGCGTCGGTCAAGCCGGTGATGGCCGGTCCATCGACCATGAGGCTCGCCAGCAGGAGCGCCTCGTCGCGCTCGCCCAGCGCCGCCTCGTGAACGAAACGGGCGAATGTCGCCTCGTCCGCCCCCACACAGGGGCATTCCGGCGCATGGCAGGCAAGCGGACGCCGCCGCGCGGCACCAAGGATGCCGGCAAGATCGCACATCGCCGCCATGGCCGCCGCCGCCTGCCCCTCGGTCATCCGCGCGCGCAGGGTGACGAGCGCCGCCCCCGCGCCGCCGCGGTTCCAGCCGCGCAAGGCCCCGATGACAAGTGCTGCAAGCGGCTCCATACCCTGCATGGCCGCCACGGGCAGTTCGCCAGAGAGATCGCGCGCGTGCTTCATTTCGTCAGGATCAGTTTGCCCGCGCGGGTGATGCGCAGGGTGTAGGTTTGTCCGTCGAGGACGATATAGGCGGTATTGCCGCCCTCGGTGAGGTCGCGGGCGTCGTGGCAGGCGGCCTCTGCCAAGAGGCTGTGGCCGGCTCCGGTCTGGGCACGGATCATGTCAAGGTCTCCATTCTCTCGGGCGGCGGGGCGCGTCGCGCTGGCCCGCTCTCGGGTGCAAGATGCCGGGCTGACCGTGGTGGATTGGCTTGGCAACTTCAAACTGAGTGAAACAGTCGGAAATGTCAATTCCGATTCTTTTTATCATATTTCTCGCGCTTGATCTTCGCGCCCACCGGGATAACTATGGCGCAGCAACACGGGCGTGCGGGGCATGATAAAATTCACTCTGAAATGTGAGCAGGGGCACCGCTTCGACAGTTGGTTCCAATCCGCGTCGGCCTTTGACCGGCTGCGCGAGACCGGCATGGTGGCGTGCGCGACCTGCGGATCGGCGCGGGTCGACAAGGCGCTGATGGCACCACAGGTTCAGGGCGCGCGAGACGACCGCTCGCTTGCGGCCCGGCCGGGCAGCGCCGAACAGGCGATCGCCGCCCTGCGCCGCAAGGTCGAGGCCAATGCGGATTATGTGGGCTCGCAATTCGCACAGGAAGCGCGCGACATGCATGACGGGCACCTGCCCGAGCGCGCCATCTACGGCGAGGCACGGCCCGAGGAGGCAAGGCGCCTGATCGAGGATGGCATCCCGGTCGCCCCCCTGCCCTTTTCCCCGCGCCGCAAAACGAACTGAGGCTGCCCATGCATGTCGTCATTACCGGCGCGTCACGCGGCATCGGCGCGGAACTCACGAAACGATACCGGGCGGATGGGCACGCGGTCACCGGCACGTCGCGCCGGGGTGGTGGCGGCCTCGTCGCGCTCGACGTGACCCGGGCAGAGAGCTTTGACGACCTCGCCGCGCATCTCGGCGGACGCGCGGTCGATCTTGTGGTGTGCAACGCGGGCATCTATCCCGACAAGGGGCAAGCCCTCGACACGGGCTATCCCGCCTCGATGTGGGCGGAAACCTTTGCCACCAACGTCACCGGTGTGTTCCTGACCGTGCAGGCGCTGCTGCCCAACCTGCGCGCGGCGCAAGGCGCGCGCATCGCCATCATCTCCAGCCAGATGGCAAGCCACACGCGTGCGCCGGGCGGCAGCTACATCTACCGCGCGTCCAAGGCGGCGGCGCTCAATCTCGGGCGCAACCTCGCCACCGACCTCGCCCCGGAGGGTATCGCCGTAGGCATCTATCACCCGGGCTGGGTACGCACCGACATGGGCGGCGACGCGGCGGATATCTCGGTGGACGAGGCCGCCGAGGGGCTGATCGCGCGGTTCGATGCGCTCGACAAGACCTCTACCGGCTGTTTCCAGACGTGGGACGGGCGCGATTGCCCTTTTTGACGGGGATGGCGCCGGAATCCTGCCCAGGCGCGCCCCTCGCCCGCGACACCTGACCCCTTGCGCCCACATCTGCCCGCGCGTAAACCGCGCGCGAGTTTTCGCTTCAGGTCTCGCGCCATGCCCGTTCTCGTGATGAAATTCGGCGGCACGTCCGTCGCCAATATCGACCGCATCCGGCGGGCCGCCAAGCGCGTGGGCGTCGAGGTGGCCAAGGGCTATGACGTGATCGTCATCGTCTCGGCCATGTCGGGCAAGACCAACGAGCTTGTGGGCTGGGTGGGCGAGATATCGCCGCTATACGACGCGCGCGAATATGATGCCGTGGTCAGCTCGGGCGAGAACGTGACCGCCGGGCTGATGGCGCTCACCTTGCAGGAGATGGATATCCCGGCGCGAAGCTGGCAGGGCTGGCAGGTGCCGCTGAAGACGAACGCCGCGCATTCCGCCGCGCGCATCGAGGACATCCCGCCCGACAACATTACCGTAAAGTTTGCCGAGGGCATGCGCGTGGCCGTGGTCGCGGGCTTCCAGGGGATCAGCCCCGAAGGCCGCATCACCACGCTGGGCCGCGGTGGCTCGGACACCACAGCCGTCGCCTTCGCCGCCGCCTTCGGGGCCGAGCGCTGCGATATCTACACCGA
>JADQCC010000190.1 GCA_016278295.1 Roseovarius sp.
TGGTGTTGGAGGGATTGGCGATCACCTCGGCCTGCGTCACGGTGGAGAGCTCGTTCACCCGTGACCGCACGGTCTGGTCGTCAACGAGGCTCACATATCCGCGCTGGCATAGTACTGGTTGTCGGCTGTAAATAGCCAGACGATCCTGCAACATCCCCGGGGCACCATCCCGGAAAACGAGATCGTGCAGCAGTTGGAGGACGGGCAGGTCCGCCCGCACCGGGTGGTTCACCTGGATTCCGCCCATGCCTTCCACCGCGTGGTGCGCAACGGCGAGGGCATCGCATTGCTGTCCCCGGCCGCCTTCCGCGAGGAGTTGGCGGACGGCCGGGTCGCGGTCCTGCCGATCCCCCCGGCCACCGAGGGGATCACATTCTTTGCGGCCTTTCGCAGCGATATCGGACGCGCAATAAACGACGAGGTTCTTCGCCTAATGCGCGGGTTCGTCGATAAAGCCGGGCTGACCTGAACCCTGCCTCCGACGCCGATCCGATCGCTTTAGACGGCCAGCGCGCTAGCTGCGGCAAAATCATCCAGCGCAGAGCCGAGAATTTCAAGCAGCGTTCTGATTTCTTCTGCGGTAATGGTCAGAGGTGGTGACAGCAAAATCGCGTTGTTCAGTGGCGGCACGCCCGAGGGATAGATGATTAGACCCTTGTCAAAGCAGAGCTCTCCGAAACGGGCAGCCACGGCTTTTGTGGCTGCTGGCGGTTCTCCGGTTGCAGGATCGCTGACGAATTCAAACCCCCAGAGCAGGCCGCGACCACGCACATCGGCCATGAAGTTGTATTTGCGCGACAGAGCCCGCAGGCCATTTCCCAGTTCCTTGCCGCGCGCCTGAACGTTGTCGAGGACATTGTTCTGGATCATGTAGTCCTGCACTGCGAGGCAGGCTGCCGCGCTGAGCGGGTTGTTCGAGAATGTGTGGCCGAAGGGGGCGCTGCCGCTATTCTGGCGCATCGATTCAACCAGGGGCGCACGCAACAGCAGTCCCGCCATCGGTGAGTAGCCCGCGCTCAGACCTTTTCCGAAGGTCAGGACATCAGGGACCACTTCAGCCCAGTCAGCTGCGAACCAGCTGCCGGTCCGACCCATGCCGGTGATCACCTCATCCAGGATCATCAGTACGTTATTCTCATCACAGATTTCCCGCAGCCTGCGCAAATAGCCCTTGGGTGGCATGATAACGCCTCCGGCAGCGCCCACGATAGGCTCGACGATGATCGCCGCGACGTTTTCGGGGCCGGCGGATTGAATGGCCTCATGCCAGGCTTCGGCGCAATCCATGCCGCAGTTTTTCGGGCGCTTGTCCCATGGGCAACGGTAGCAATAGGACGGGGGGACGGTCGGAAAAGCGTGCAAAAGCGCTCCATAATCCTTTCGCCGCAGGTCATGGCCAGACATGGACAGTGCGCCCATCGTCATGCCGTGATAGCTACGCTGCCGGCCCAGGATCTTTTGCTTGCCCGGCTGGCCGCGTTCCCGCCAGACATGCAGGACCACGCGGATCGCGTGCTCCGAGGCTTCCGAGCCACTGTTGACGAAAAAGGCATAGTCTAGATCGCCGGGGGCCATGGCGGCAAGCCGATCGGCCAGTTCCTCGGCTGGAGCATTGGTGAACTGGGTACGATAACTGAACGAAATCTTTTCCATCTGCCGGGCCACGGCCTGTGCAATTTCGGGTACGCCATGGCCGATATTGGCGGTCATCGCACCCGAGCTGCCGTCCAGATAGGCGCGCCCTTCGGTATCGTATAGCCAAACGCCCTTGCCGTATTCGACCATCGGGTAGTTGGCGTCAATCATCTGCTTGAGCAATGCCGTGGACATCGGGACTCCTTGCGGTTGGAAATCCGAGGCGGGGGCCTCGGGCGTATGATTGAGGTGAAAGCAGAAGGGTTGTGTCAGAACCGGTCGATGATGGCGGCACCGATTTCCAGGAAGCTGTCCATTTTCGGCAGCGCCGCGCAGCCTTCCTCAAGCGTGATGCGCCGACCGATAAGCTGTTCAGGATGCAGCCGGCCAGCGGCGATCAGCGACAGCATGTCGGCGTATTTGAACGGTTGCAGGCCGTAGCTGCCCAATAGCTGAAGTTCGCGAAGCACGACGCGGCCCATCGGGATTCCGGGTAGGGCCTGATCGCCGGCCAGCAGGCCGATCTGGACGTGTTTGCCGCGCTTGGCGAGGGACTCGATGGAATTGCGGCAGGTGATGACGCTGCCGAGGGCATCCACAGATACATGCGCCCCGCCGCCGGTAAGGTCCGCAATGGCGCCGGGGACATCCTGCACCGAGCGTCCGTTGATCACGGCCTCGGCCCCCAGTTTGCGGGCAAGCTCAAGTGTGGCGTCCGAGATGTCGACGGCAATGACACGGCCGCCCATTGCTGTGGCAATCATGATTGCAGACAAGCCGACGCCGCCGCAGCCATGCACAACAACCCACTGGCCAGGTTCGACCGCCGCCTGCACCGAGATCGCCCGGAAGGCTGTCGCAAAGCGGCAACCCAGACCGGCGGCCGTTGCGAAATCGATGCTTTCGGGCAGCGCGACAAGGTTGGCATCCGCGTCGTCGATTGCCACGTATTCCGCGAAAGAGCCCCAGTGCCGGAAACCGGGCTGGAACTGATCGTCGCAAAGCTGCTGATTGCCCGAGGCGCATTGCGGGCAGGTGCCGCAGACACCCATGAAGGGCATGGTCACGCGGTCGCCGACCTTCCAGTTCTTGACCCCGCTGCCAAGGGCTGCAACCACCCCGGCAAACTCGTGACCTGGGACATGGGGAAGGTGGATGTCATCGTCATGGCCATGCCAGCCATGCCAGTCGCTGCGGCAAAGGCCGGTGGCCTTGACCTTGATGACGACGCCAAAGGGGGTGGGCGTCGGATCGGGAACATTGGTGACGTTGATCTGTCCCTTAAAGTTTTCGTAGACGGCAGCGCGCATGGAACCTCTCCAGTGTCCTGTCGTAGCAGGTATTGTTGATTGGCCGGCTCTTAGACGAGGGCCGGTCCGTAGTTGGTATAGTCCGGAGTTATCGGGGCCGCGGCGATCCGCGCCCCGAGCTGAAGTTCGAGCCAGTTCGATAGCTCCCGGGTGCGTTGGCGGTCATCCAGGAGATCAGCATCCATCGCGAACCGCCAGGCGATGTCGCGCCGCGTTCGGTCCTCCTGCAGAACCCGCAGGTCCCGCACATAGGTGTCCAACTCGTCATGGTCGCTGAACAGTCGCTCGGCGTCGATCACCGTGTCGGCATAACGCAGCATGACATTCGCCAAGTCGCCGATGGTGAATTCCGGGTGATACTGGACCCCCCAGAACGTGCCGTTGCCGTGGCGGATCTCAGCCCCCTGTACTTCGCTGACGGCATTGGTCGCGGTGACAATCATGCCCTCGGCAGGCCGGGTGACGTGCACGCTGTGCACGGCTGGCGCATCGAAGGCCCCGCTCCGGCCGCGGTGCATCGGATGATCCTGCCCAGCTTCGGTCAGGGTGATGCGACGGGCAAAGCCGATCTCGCGACCGCGGGGGTTCAGGGCGGCCTCGCCGCCGGCTGCGACGGTGGCCACTTGCAGGCCCCAGCAGGAGCCGAAGAAAGGCATCCCGGCGTCGAAGACATCCCAGGCGAGGGCGATCTGACGATGCACCTCCGGCCGATCCTCGTAGATCTGCAGGGCCGAGCCGGTCAGGACCACGCCATCGAAGCCGTCCAGAACATGACGGGGCAGGGGGCCCAGTTCCGGCAGGTTGTAGACTTCAACCGTGAGGGCGGGCGCGAGATCGCGCAGCACTTGCGCGTACCTTTCACCTTGGGTGAACCCGCACAGGGCGCGCGAGCGTTCGCGCGCCTCGGCGATGTTTCCTTCGGCAAGCAGAATCTTCTTCATGCTTGCCCCCAAAGCAGGTGGTTGGTCATCAGAGGCGCACCCACGTAGTCTTCAGTTCGCTGTACTCGTTCAAAGCATGCAGAGACTTGTCGCGGCCATTGCCCGATTGCTTGTACCCGCCAAAAGGCGTGGTCATATCGCAGGCGTCATAGCAATTCACATAAACGATCCCCGCGCGCAGGGACTTGGCCACAAGATGCGCCTCGGTCAGGTTGTCCGACCAGACAGAGGCCGCCAGCCCATAGGGGCTGTCGTTGGCGACGGCGACAGCCTCTTCCGCATTGTCCACCGCGATTACCGACAGGACGGGACCAAAGATTTCCTCGCGAGCAATGGTCATGTCGTTGGTGACATCCGCAAAGACGGTCGGTGCCACATAGGCCCCACCGGTTTCCTCGCGGGCACGTTGCCCGCCGGTGAGCAACGTAGCCCCTTCGTCCGCGCCGCGCTGTACGTAGTCCATCACGCGGTTGGCGTGCTTCATATCGACCAAGGCCCCCATCCGGGTTTCCGGATCGAAGGGATCCGAGGGCTGCCAGTCGGCAGCACGGGCCGCAATGACCTCTTTCACTTGGTCCAGTACGGAGCGTTCGACGATCAGCCGTGAGGGCGCGATGCAGACCTCGCCTTGGTTGGCGAACATGGTGTTCGCCGCCGTGCTGGCCGCCGTCTCGATATCCGAATAGGAGGAAAGGATGATGTTCGGGCTCTTGCCGCCCAGTTCCAGACCGACTTTCTTGAGGTTCGACTTCGCGGAATATTCCATCAGGAGGCGGCCGGTGGCGGTCGAGCCCGTGAAGAAGATGCCGTCCACGTCCATGTGACAGGCCAGCGCCTTGCCCGCGGTGTGGCCATAGCCGGGAACGACATTCAGCACACCTTCGGGAATCCCGGCCTCAAGAGCAATTTGGCCCAAACGGATCGCGGAAAGCGGCGATTGCTCTGCCGGCTTCAGGACCACGGAATTGCCCATCGCCAGGGCTGGACCGCATTTCCATGCCGCCGTCACCAAGGGGAAATTCCAAGGGACGACGGCCGCCACCACCCCAAGCGGTTCGCGGGTGATCATGGCCAGGTCGCGCTCGCCGGTCGGGGCGATCTCGTCATAGATCTTGTCGATGGATTCCGCGTACCAGCAGAAGCAGCGCGCGGTGCTGTTCACGTCGCCGGCGACCGACACGGAAATGGGCTTGCCCATTTCCAGCGTCACCAACGTTGCCAGTTCGTCGGAATGGGTGCGTAGCAGCTCTGCGAAACGCTGCAGGATGGCCTTTCGCTCCGCAGGCGGCTTGGATTTCCAGCGGCCGTCATCGAAGGCGCGTCTTGCGGTGGCGACAGCGGCATCCACATCCGCCTCGTCGCAGGAGGCGACGCTTGCGATGAGCCGGCCGTCGGCCGGAGAGATGGCGTCGAATTGCTTGCCCGACTTCGCCTCGACCAGCTTGCCGTCGATCAGGGCGCGCCCCTCGATGGAAAGGGTCGATACGGTTTCATGCCAGAATGCAGCGGATTTCGGCTGTGACGTGGAACCGGTCATTGGACTTCCCCTTGGCAGACAGGGCGACATAGGCCGGCCCTGCCGTTGGTTAGGTTAGGCGTGAGGAACGGCTCAGTATCAGTACTTGAGCATAAGGCCGCCATCGACGATCAGGTCGATACCCGTGACGTAGGAAGCCGCATCGGACAACAGGTAGAGTGCCGCGTCGGCCAGATCTTCGGGCTTGCCGACCCTTTTCATCGGGACGTAATCGGCCATGGCCTTTTTGTCTTCGTCGCTCCAACGCTCTTGCATCGGGGTCAGAGTGACGCCGGGATGAATCACGTTGGAGCGGATATTCTGATCGGCGAACTGCATGGCGATGGATTTCGACATCGCGATGACAGCCGATTTGCTCGCCACATAGGCATCCTGCGGCTTTTTTTTTTTTTTTTTTTTTTTTTTTTTTTTTTTTTTTTTTTTTTTTT
>JADQCC010000077.1 GCA_016278295.1 Roseovarius sp.
CGAGGCGGGCAATCGCACCCGCGAGCTGAATGACCCCACGGCGCATGCCGAGATCCTCGCCATCCGTACAGCCTGCGCCGCGGCCGGGTCCGAGCGGCTGCCGGGCCACGCGCTCTTCGTTACGCTGGAACCCTGCGCCATGTGCGCCGCCGCCATCGCTGCGGCGCGGATCGCGCGGCTGTGCTACGGCGCGGATGATCCGAAATCGGGCGGGGTTGCGCACGGGGCGCGGGTGTTCGCGCACCCGCAATGCCACCATGTGCCGGAGGTCTATGGCGGCATCGGCGCAATCGAGGCCGAAACGCTGCTCACCGGGTTCTTTGCCGCGCGGCGCGGCTCATAGGATCGTCACCCCGTCGGCAAGGAACGGGTGTGCCGCGATCGCAGGCGCGACGATGGTCTCCGACAGCACCGGCTTGAGCCGCGCGGCCAGCGTCTCGGGCATGTCCTGCAGTATGCCCTTGCGCGCGGTGACGGCGATGGTGCGGGTCAGCGGTTCCAGCGGCAGCTCCATCACGTCGATCTGATCGGCGAATCGCCGCGCCCGCATCAGCGCCAGCGGCGTCAGGATCGACCAGCCCGTGCCCTGCCCCACCAGTGCCAGGATCGAGTGATAGCTGTCCAGCTCGAACCGGTAGGGCAGGTTGAGGTTCTCGCGCGCCAGATGCGCCGAAATGAGCCGCCCCATGTAATGGCGCTGCGTATACTGGATGAGCGGCAGCCACTTGAGCTGGCGCAGGATATCGCGGTCCGGCCGGATCGCGCCGCGCGGCGCCACCACGACAAAGCGCTCGCGCAGCACCGGGTGCACCTCGGTCCAGTCCGCGCCATCGCCAAGCTGCGCCGACACGATGATATCGAGCGCGCGCGCATCAAGCTGATCGTAGAGGTAATGGCTCGCGCCCGTCTCCAGCAGGAACTGGCAGCCCTTCAGCTCGCCCGCCATGTGGGTCAGAAGCCGCGGCGTCACGTCCGCCTCCAGATCCTCGATCATGCCGAGGCGGAACCGCGTGAGCGTGGTGAGATGCGACATCGCCAGCTCTGCCCGCGCCTGCGCCGCCTCGTTGAGGATCGCCTGCGCGCGACGGTGCATGATCTCGCCCGCGGGCGTGAGGCGGATCGGCCGGGCGTTGCGTTGCAACAGCGTGGCACCCACCGCGCCTTCGAGGTTGGTCAATTGCTGGCTCACCGCCGACGGGCTCGCCCCCAGCCGACGCGCGGCGGCAGAGATGGATCGCTCGTCGGCGGCGGCCATGAACACCTCGATACCCCAGAGCGTGATCCGGCCGCTTTTCTCGACCATCGCGCTACTTGTCGAGCTTCGACAGCTTGTCCTGCAACTCGGCAAGCTGCTTGCGGATCGTGTCGAGATCGTCGTCCGCGCGGTCGGTCTTGCCGGTGCCGTGGCTGTCGTCCCGGCTGGTGCCCGGCCCGGTGCCGCCCAGCCCGCCAAGACCACCGGTCATCGCCTTGACGAACGCCTCCTGTTGCGCGCGCATCGCCTCCATCCCCGGCATCGCCGCGAGAGGGTTGGCCTTGGTCATGTTCTCAAGCATCTTGGATTGCCCGTCGCGCAGCATCTCGAAACTGGCGGCCAGGAATTCCGGCACCACGCTGGTGGCCTGCGTGGTATAGCTGCGCACCAGATCGTTGAGCACGTTGACCGGCAGCACGCTCTCGCCGCGGCTCTCGTGCTCGGCGATGATCTGAAGCAGGTATTGCCGCGTGAGATCGTCGCCGGATTTCAGGTCGATGATCTGGACCTCGCGCCCCTCGCGGATGAACCCGGCGATATCCTCGAGCGTCACATAGTCGGATGTCTCGGTGTTGTAGAGACGCCGGCTCGCGTAGCGTTTTATCAGGAGCGGTTTATTGGTATCGGCCAAGGGGGATCCTCCCGCGGAATGCAGCGCTGCGGCAAACCTTAGACGCGGGCGCAGCAAAATGAAAGGGCGAGCCGTTCGGCTCGCCCCGCAAAAGCGCGTCCCGCTTGGGAGGGGATAGGACGCGTCCTGCTGTTCGCTCGCGCCTTACTTGGACGTGGCGGCTTTCTTGGTGGCAGCGGTCACGTCGTCAGTGGCCTTCTTGACGGCGGCAGCGGCGTCTTCCTGCATGGTCTTGCCCGAGGCGAGCAGCAGTTCGACGGTTTCCATCTGCACCTTCTTGGCCACTTCGGCGAAGGCAGCCATGTGCTCGGCAGCCACTTCGGCATTGGCCGACGCGAAATCGGTCATCGCCTTGGCATAGTCGGCGGGCTCGGTCTTGGCTTTCGACATCTCGCTGAGCTTGGAAAGCGTTTCCTTGGTCCACTTGTTGGAGATCTCGGCCGACTGCTCGGCAGCCGACAGGGCAACGCCCGACAGCTTCTCGTTCAGGGCCGCCTGGCTCTTGAACGCATCTTCCATCGCCTTGGAGTCGACGGGGAAATTGCCCATGACGTCTTTGAAGATTGCGGTGAAATCAGTGGTCTTGGTCATTGTCTCGTCCTTTCGGTTGGAGCGGGGAGGGC
Organism: Roseovarius sp.; assembly: GCA_016278295.1. GTDB lineage: Bacteria > Pseudomonadota > Alphaproteobacteria > Rhodobacterales > Rhodobacteraceae > Roseovarius. The sequence continues at coordinate 2,510 of JADQCC010000077.1, forward strand.
CGCTTCTTTGCAACTGACAGGAACATACGTGCTGCACCGCAGCATTTCAAGAGTTTTTCTGCACCGCAGCAAAAATTTCACGAAAGGCGCCGCGCGCCGCTTCAGGTGGTCGCCTTCTTGCGCACATAGGTGCCGGGCGCGGGGGCGAGCGGCGGGTGCTCGGCATCGCCGGGCTCTCGCGCCGGGACCATCTTGCCCGACCGCTTCTTCAGCCACACCTCCCAGCGCGGCCACCACGATCCATCGTGCCGCGTGGCACCCGCCATCCACTCGTCCGCCGTGCCGCTCAGGTCGTCATTGGTGTAATGGCCGTATTTCTTCTTGGCGGGCGGGTTGACGATCCCGGCGATATGGCCCGATTCCGAGACGATAAAGGTGCGGTTCTTCGATCCGGTCTGCTGAAAACCGCGATAGCAATCCTTCCACGCGGCGATGTGGTCGGTCTCGCAGGTCACAGACATCAGCGGGATTTTCACGTCGCGGATATGCAGCCGCTCGCCGCACAGGTCGAGCCCGTCCTCGACGAATTCGTTGCGCTGGCACAGGCCGCGCAGGTACTGCATCGTCATCCGGCCCGGCAGGTTGGCCCCGTCGCCGTTCCAGTAGAGCAGGTCAAACGCGGGCGGCGCCTCGCCCATCATGTATTTGCGCACGGCGGGCTGATAAATCAGGTCGCGCGAGCGCAGGAACGACATGGTCCGCCCCATGATGAACGAGCGCAGCACGCCCTGCGCGTTTACCTCCTCCTCGATCCCGTCGATGAAATCGTCCTGCAGGAACGGGGTGAATTCCCCCTGCTCGGCAAAATCCGTGAGCGCGGTAAAGAACGTCGCGGATTTCACCGACTTGTCGCCGCGCTTGGCCATCAGCGCCAGCGTCAGGTGCAGCGTGGTGCCCGCGATGCAGTATCCCACGGCGTTGACCTGGTTCTCGCCGGTGATCGCCTTGACCTCGCGGATCGTGGTCAGGTAGCCCTCCTCGATATATTGTTCGAGGCCCGTCTCGGCATGGCTGGTATCCGCATTGACCCAGCTCACCACGAACAACGTATAGCCCTGCTCGGTGATCCACCGGATCAGGCTGTTCTCGGGCTTGAGATCCATGATGTAGAACTTGTTGATCCACGGCGGAAAGATCACCAGCGGCGTGGCGTGGACCTCGTCGGTCGCCGGCGCGTACTGGATCAGCTCCATCATCCGGTTGCGATAGACCACCTCGCCCGGCGTGGTGGCGATATTCTCGCCCAGCTCGAACGCCTTGTCGTCGGCCAGCCGCACGACCATCTCGCCATCGTTGGCCTCCAGGTCGGCGATCAGGTTCTCCAGCCCCTTCACCAGGCTCTCGCCCTCGGTCTCCAGCGCGCGTTCCAGCGCGTCGGGGTTGGTGCCGAGGAAATTGGTGGGCGACATCAAGTCGATGATCTGGTGCGCGAAATAACCGAGCCGCTTGCGGTCCTTGTCCGGCAGGTCCTCGTCGATCTCCGCGAGCGCCTTCTCGATCGCCTGCGCGTTGAGCGCGTATTGCCGCTTGACGTATTTGAAATACGGATGGCTGTCCCACAGCGGGTTGGCGAACCGCTTGTCCCCGGCGAGCGGGTCGGGCGCATCCTCTGCCTCGCCCTCGGCACCGCCGCGCAGCATCGTCTGCTGCGCGTCGAGAAAATGGCGCACGGACTTGCCCCAGTATTCGAGCTGCTGCTCGTAAAGCTTGCCGGGATTCTCCAGCATTTCGGTCCAGTAGGAGGTCGCGGCCTTGGTAAAAAGCTCCTGCGACGGGGTGTTCAGCGTGGGATTCGCGGGGTTCCGGGCGGCCAGAGCCTGGATCAGCCGCTGCGACAACTGTTCGACCTTCGCAAGATTTTCGTTGAGTTTCTCGATGTTTGCGCCTGCGACATCGTCTTGCGTTGTCATTTCGAACATTTCCCCTTAACAATTTCTGCCATGCAGCATACCGTTTCGCAAATGCGAAGCTGTCCGCGTCGATCGCCCTCGGCTTCCCGCGAAAGGAGAAGACAATGCGCCAGATGTCCACCTACGACCTGATGGAATCTTTCCGCAACGCCAATCAATGGTTTGGTGCCTCCGCCCTCTCCTTCGCATCCTATCCGCTTTTCAGCATGTTGCCAAACCCCGCCTTTCAATGGATGTCGGCATGGGGACAGGTCACCGAACGCACCTTCGAGCGCATGGTGGCCAAGCCCGACTGGGGCATCCGCACCTTCACCTGCGAGGACGGCAGGGACCACCTCGTCAGTATCGAAACGGTGGTATCGCGCCCGTTCGGCGATCTCATCCATTTCAACGTTTCGGGCCGCGCCGAACAGCCGCGCAAGGTGCTCCTGGTGGCGCCCATGTCTGGCCACTACGCCACACTGCTGCGCTCGACCGTCAAATCGCTGCTCGTCAATTGCGAGGTCTACGTCACCGACTGGCATAATGCGCGCGACATCCCGGTGTCCGAGGGCAAGTTCGACGTCGAGGATTACACCCTCTACCTTGTCGATTTCATGAAGGAACTCGGCCCCGAGATCAACGTGATCGCGGTCTGCCAGCCCGCCCCGCTGACGCTCGCCGCGACCGCCTACCTCGCCGAGATCGAGCCCGAGGCGCAGCCCCGCACCCTGACGCTCATCGGCGGGCCGGTCGATCCCGACGCCGCCGCCACCGACGTCACCGATTTCGGCCGCCGCGTGACGATGGGCCAGCTCGAAGAGATGATGATCCAGCGCGTCGGCTTCCTCTACAAGGGCGTCGGGCGGCCGGTCTATCCGGGCCTCCTGCAACTCGCCTCCTTCATCTCGATGAACTCGGAGCGCCACGCCAGGGCCTTCACCGACCAGATCCTGCGCGTGGCGCAGGGCGATGCCAGCGACAACGACCCCCATAACCGCTTCTACGACGAGTATCTCGCGGTGATGGACATGACCGCCGAATTCTACCTGTCCACCGTCGAACGCATCTTCAAGGGGCTGGAAATCGCGCAGAACCGGTTCACCGTGAACGGCCACCGCGTCGATATCGGCAAGATCACCGATGTCGCGGTCAAGACCGTCGAGGGCGGCAAGGACGATATCTCGGCCCCCGGCCAATGCGTCGCCGCGCTCGATCTGTGCACCGGGCTGCCCGACAGCATGAAGGCCAGCTATCTCGAACCCGAGGCCGGCCATTACGGCATTTTCGCGGGCCGGTCCTGGCGCAACAACATCCGCCCGCTGGTGCTCGCCTTCATCGACGCCAATGCCGGACGCCACCAGGCCACCAAGCCCGCCAACCGCAACACCGCCTCCGGCTGATCGGGGGCGAATACGCCTCGGGA
>JADQCC010000248.1 GCA_016278295.1 Roseovarius sp.
TCTTCCGATCTGTCGCCCACCGGCGCGGTGCTCGCGCTCACGGTCTCGCCCGAGGCGTTGACGCCGCGCATGACGCTGAGCCAGATGCGCGCGGCGGGGCGAAAGGCGCAGGCGGCCGAATGATGCCCGTGCCGCTGCACAGGGCATGTGCGGCGGGAGGGCGTTGTCAGGCGGGCGGGTTTGCGCCAGTTATCCGGGACACCGAGACAAAACGAAAGGATGCGACATGGCTGATCCGAAACTGTTGATCTTGTCGGGATCGCTGCGCAAAGGGTCCTACAACCGAATGCTTCTGGCGCTGGCCGCCGAGGCATTCGGCCCGGCGCAGGTGACCGAGGGCGACCTCGACCTGCCGCTCTATAACGGCGATCTCGAAGACGCCGAGGGCGTGCCGGAGAAGGTGCAGACGCTGGCCGCCCAGATCAAGGACACGGACGCCATCGTGGTCGGCGCGCCGGAATACAACAAGGGGATCACCGGTGTGCTCAAGAACGCGATCGACTGGGTCAGCCGGGTGCCGGGAGCCGCGTTCAAGGACAAGCCGACGGTCGTGATCTCGGCCTCGGCCGGGCGCACGGGGGGCGAGACGTCGCAATTCATGACGATGTCGTGCCTCACGCAGATGCAGGCGCGGCTCATCCCCGGCACCGCCGTGCTCATCGCCGGAGCGATGAACGCCTTTGACGAGGATGGGCGGCTCCAGGACGAAACCTCGCAGAAACTGCTGGCCGAGCGGATGGAAAAGCTGCGCGCCGAGGTGGTGTAACGCGTCGGCGGGATCGCCGTCGGCCCCATCATGCCACGATTCGAACAGACAGGGCGGTCGGGCGCTCGCGCGGCGGTGCTTTCAGCACCTGATTCCGCGCATTGGCACCAAGGCCTGAACGCCCCCTCCAGCCCAAAATTCACTCAGCTCGCCCCGCACGTCAAACGCGAACGGGCCGCCCCGCGTTGGGGCGGCCCGTCTTCTTGGTCTCCAGGACGCCGATCAGGCGTCGAGCCAGACTTTCTCGTAATGCATCTCGCGGAACTGGTGGGCATTCACGTTCTTGACCCTGTCGGTGTGGTGCAGCGCCTGGTTGCGCCAGAACGGCTGAATGATGACGCCGTTGTCCTGTAGGATGGTCTGAAGCTTGGCGGAATACTCGCGCCGGGCGTCGGCATCGAACACGCCGAGCGCCTCTTCGAGCAGCGCATCGAATTCCGGGTCAGAGTGGCCGCTCTCGTTCCACGCCTCGCCAGAGCGATAGGCCAGCGCCAGCACCTGCACACCAAGCGGGCGCGGACCCCAGTTGGTGGTCGAGAACGGGTATTTCGTCCAGTCGTTCCAGAAGGTGTTGCCCGGCATCACCGTGCGCTTGACGTTGAAACCCGCATCGCGCAGTTGCGCGCCGATGGCGTCGGTCGTGGTGGTCCGCCAATCGCCGTCGATCGAGATGATGTCGATCTCGGTCTCGCCATGCCCTGCCGCCTTGGCCATTTCGATGGCCTTTGCCGGGTCGGGCGCGATCTTGGGCAGCTCGGCATATTCCGGGTGGAAGGGCGCGACGTGGTGGTTTTCCGCCGGGATGCCCTCGTTGTTGATCGAGATAGCCAGCAGCACCTCGTTGTCGCAGGCCATCTGGATCGCGTTGCGCAGATCCTTGCTGTCATAGGGCGGCGTGTCCATGCGCATCCGCGCCACGATGGTGTTGGCGGTGGGCTTGGATTGCTTGACGAGGCCGAGCGCGTCGTAGGACTCGATGAAATCGGCGGTGGATTCGTCGTTGATGTCGATCTCGCCGCCGTCGAAGGCGGCCACGATGGAGGCGTTGTCGGTGCCGAAATCAATGAAGCGGATACCGTCGAGATAGGGCTCGCCGCCCCACCACTTGCCATCCTCGCGGCGCTTGACCTCGGCCATGGTGCCGATCTCGATGGAGACGAGCTCGAACGGGCCGGTGCCGATGGGAGCCTTGGCAAGATCGCTGTCGTCGCCAAAGCTGCGATGCACGCAGAGCGCGGGGTAATCCGACATGCCGGCAACCAGCGTGATGTCGGGACGCGGCAGGTTGAGCTGCACGGTGAAATCGTCCACCTTCTCGATCGCGCCATCGCGGGCCTTGCCGGTGTCGGGGTCGATCAGCGTGGCCATGCGCGCGGCCATCGAGTTGCCCTCGACCCCCTTGTCGCACCAGCGGGTCAGGTTGTGGATCACGTCATCGGCGTTGAACTGATCGCCATTGTTCCATACCGCATTGCGGCGCACCTTGAGCGTGTAGGTCTGCGCGTCGTCGCTGACCTCCCAGCCTTCGAGCAGCATCGGCTGAAAGCTGTAATCAGAGGCCCAGCGCACCATCGGCTCGCAGAACTGGCGGCTGATATTGCCCGGCTCGGTCCAGGCGAACTTGCGCGGGTCGGTGATCTCCAGCACGCGGGACGCGACGCGCAGAACGCCGCCCTTCTTGCCTTCCTGCGCCTGCGCGGGCGTTGGCACGGCAAGGCCAAGCAGGCCGTAGGCGGCCGCCGAGGACGCCCCGAATGTCGAGGCCAGCGCGATGAACTCGCGGCGATCCATCCGGCCGGCGCGGGTCTCCTCGGCCAATTTGCGCACGATTGGGCGCACGTTTTCCTGTGGTTTTGAGTGGGTCATGTCTTTCCTCCGTGTTGGCCTCTGGCCAGATCGACCGGTGTCGTTTTCAGACAGGTCCTGCCATAGTGTTAACAGGGTTCGGCCCCTGCACCAGTCATTTTCTCGGCGCGGCGCGATGTCGTTTTCCGACCTTTCTGCGACCGTCCCGACACGCAGCCTAACGCGATTCCCCGGCCCGGATCGCCTGTTTGCGACAAATACCCGTCAAATCGGCTTGAGACGAATGCCGCGTGCGGCTAGATCAGCGACAAAGGAGCCATGCCCATGAGCGTCAACACCTTCGGTCACCTCTTTCGCTTCACCACCTGGGGCGAGAGCCACGGCCCCGCGCTCGGCGCCACGGTGGACGGCTGCCCACCGGGCGTGGCGCTCGACGAGAGCATGTTGCAACACTGGCTCGACAAGCGCCGACCCGGTCAGAACAAGAACACCACCCAGCGGCAAGAGGCCGACGCGGTGCGCATCCTGTCGGGCGTCTACGAGGGGCAGACCACCGGCACGCCCATCCAGCTCATGATCGAGAACACCGATCAGCGCTCGCGCGATTACGGCGACATCGCCCGCACCTTCCGCCCCGGCCACACCGATATCACCTATCACCTGAAATACGGGCACCGCGATCCGCGCGGCGGCGGGCGGTCCTCGGCGCGCGAGACGGCGGCGCGGGTGGCGGCGGGCGGCGTGGCGCGCGCCACCCTCGCCACTCTGGTGCCGGGGCTCGAAATCAAGGGCTACATGGTGGCGATGGGCGAGATGGAGCTCGACCGCAGCCGCTTTGACCGGGACGCCATCGACGGCAACGATTTCTGGCTGCCGGATGCCGGGGCCGCGCCCGAATGGGAGACCTACCTGCAAGACCTGCGCAAGCACCACGATTCGGTCGGTGCCGTGATCGAGGTGGCAGCGTCCGGCGTGCCCGCCGGTCTCGGCGCGCCGGTCTATGCCAAGCTCGACACCGACCTCGCCTCGGCGATGATGTCGATCAACGCCGTCAAGGGCGTCGAGATCGGCGAGGGCATGGAAGCGGCAAGGCTGCGCGGTTCGCAGAACGCCGACGAAATCTTCATGGGCAAGACCGGCCCCGAATTCTCCTCGAACCACGCCGGCGGCATCCTCGGCGGTATCTCGACGGGGCAGGACGTGGTGGTACGCTTCGCGGTGAAACCCACCTCTTCGATCCTCACGCCGCGCCGCTCGATCACCGTGGAGGGCCAGCCCGCCGAGGTCGTGACCAAGGGCCGCCACGACCCCTGCGTCGGCATCCGCGCGGTCCCCGTGGGCGAGGCGATGATGGCCTGCGTGATCCTCGATCACCTGCTCTTGCACCGCGGGCAGGTCGGCGCGGGGCCGCGCGGCACCATCGGATGACGCCGTTCTCTTGAAAAGAGAACGGTCCGGAATTTTTTGAAAATTCCGGTCGCTCAGACCCGGCGTTGCCGCGACAATTGCACCGCCAGGATACCGCCCATGATCACCGCGACGCCGATCAGGTCCTGCGCGCTCAGCGTTTCGCTCAGGATCAGCGCGGCGATGGCCACGCCGAGAAACGGGTTGAGAAAGTGGAAGGTCGCGGCCTTGGTGGCGCCAATCCGGTTCACGAGCCAGAACCAGACCAGCGTCGCGGCGAGGCCCGGCACCAGCGTGGTATAGGCAAAGGCCGCCACCAGCGTCCAGGACCAGTCGATCTCGATCGTCTCGACCGCCACCGCCACACCACCGAGCGCTGCGCTGCCCACCAGCATCTGTAGCCCCACGACCATCAGGAAATTGCCCCCCGACGTCGCCCCGCGCACCGCCAGCGTGGCAAAGGTGAGCGCGATCACGCCCACCACGCACAGGCTCAGCCCGTAGAGATCGACACCGCCCTGAAGCCGGGCGCCCATGATGATCGCCACCCCGATCAGCCCCGCGACGAGGCCAAGCTGCCCCGCAAGACCGATCCGCTCGCCAAAGACAAGCCACGCCGCCAGCCCCACCAACAGCGGCATGGTCGAGGCGACGATCGCGGCAAGCCCCGCCTCGATGGTCTGCATGGCGACGAAATTCAGCCCGAGATAGAGCGCGTTCTGGCAGAGACCAAAGACGATCGTCGCCCGCCATTGCCCGCGCGTCAGCCGCCAGCTCTGCCCCAGCACGCGGGCGATGAGCACCCCGAGAAGCCCCGAGATCAGGAACCGAAGGCTGAGCGCCGTCAGCGGCGGGGCAGCGGCCACGATGATACGTGCCGAGGTAAAGGCCGAGGACCACATCACCGCAAAGGCCAGCCCCATGCCAAGCGCACGCAAATCCATAGGCCAGTCCCTCCCTTTCCCGCTCAGTCGCCCCAGGCGTAGTTGAAGCTCACGCTGATGCGGTCATCCTCGCTCATGTTCATGGGCACCTCGTGGCGCAACCACGATTCCCACATGAGCACGTCGCCCGCCTCCGGGCGCAGGTAGACAAAGCCGCGCATGTCCTCGCGCGCGTCCTTGCGGCGCGGCGGGGCGGCCATCATCCGGGCCGATCGCGGGTCTTCCAGCTTGAGCGCCGAGGCGCCGCCGGGCATGGCGACATAGGTGGTGCCGGAAATCACCGAATGCGGGTGGATATGGCTGGAATGGGTGCCGCCCTCTGGCAGGATGTTGATCCAGATATCCTCGAGCTTCAGGCTGCGCTCGCCGAGGTCGAATTCCAGATCGCGGGCGAAGGCGGCCACATGCGCATCGAGCACCGTCACCAGGTCGGCGAAGATCGGAAAGCGCCACGGCAGGTCGGTGAGCGAGGCATAGGAGGTGTAGCCGGGATAGCCCTCGCTCTCGCACCACGATTGCCCGGCCTCGTCATCCTCGGCAATGGAATAGCACGACGCCTCCATCTCCTCGGGGTCGATGGCGGGTCCATGCTCGGCGAGGCGCGCATGGTAGAGGCGGGTCACAAAGAGAGAGCGGATATCGGCCATGCTCGCGTCTTACCGAAGTCAGGGCGACGCGCAAGGGTTTCTCAACGGTTTCGCGTCAGGCTGGGGCCATGTTCCGCGTCGTGCGTCATATCCTGATTCGGCTGGTGGGGGTCGTGTGGCTGGCCCTCGCCCCCGCGGCGTCCCTGGCCGAGCCGGGCATTGCCGACCGCTTTGCCGGCCGCTTTGCCGACAGGGGGCCGATGTTCGGGGCCGGGGATGCGCCGCTCGTCG
>JADQCC010000322.1 GCA_016278295.1 Roseovarius sp.
GCAGACCAACCGCCGGATCGCCAACCCGTGGGCTGGCGCCCGCGCGGCTCATCGCATCATGCCCAACGACCCCTCCAAGCCCAACCCGCCCGGTCAGTAGAGCCCGCCGGAGCTCATCGAGCCGAACGACGCCTTGCCGCCGACCTGCGCCTTGTCGCCGGTGGAGGTGGTGATCTGCTCTACCGTCTCGCGCTCGCCGGGCTGGTAGAGTTCGAGATCGTTGCCCATCGCGAACCCGCCGTCGAAGCTCACGCCGAAGACGGGTTCCTCGCCGTCGCGGAAATACTCGGCCACCACGTTGGCCCCGGTGGCGTCATTGGGCAGGCGCGCGCCGGTGTAGCGGTCGATGTTGATGAATTGTCCGCCCGGCGGCACCTCGAACGGCCCGCCGCCGAACTTCTCCACCGCCTCTGTCATGAATTCCTGGAACACCGGCCCGCACATCGACGCGCCATAGGCCCCCCGTCCGAGGCCCCGCGGCTGATCATAGCCGATATAGCAGCCCGCCGCGATGTTGCTGGTGAAGCCGACGAACCACACGTCGCGCGCGTCGTTGGTGGTGCCGGTCTTGCCCGCCACCGGCACCGGCAGGTCGATCACGCCCGAGGCGGTGCCGCGCTCCACCACGCCCTTCATCATCGAGGTGAGCTGATAGGCGGTGATCGGGTCCATCACCTGCTCGCGGTCCGACACGATGTGCGGCCCCCGCCCCGGCGGCAGGTATGCGTCGTCGCAATCCAGGCAGGTCCGTGCGTCCTGGGCATAGAGCGTGCGGCCATAGCGGTCCTGCACCCGGTCCACGAGGCTCGGGCGCACCCGCTCGCCGCCATTGGCGAACATCGAATAGGCCGCCACCATGTTGTAGAGCGTGGTCTCGTCCGACCCCAGCGCATTGGCGAGATACGTGCCCATGTCCTCGTAGACACCGAACCGCTCGGCATAGCTTGCGACGGTGTCCATGCCCACTTCGCGCGCGAGGCGGATGGTCATCAGGTTGCGCGACCGCTCGATGCCGGTGCGCAGGGGCGTCGGTCCGTAGAACTTGTTGGACGAGTTGCGCGGCCGCCACAGGCCCTGCGGCGTGTCGATCTCGATGGGCGCGTCGATGATGATCGTCGCGGGGCTGTAGCCGCTGTCGAGCGCGGCGGCGTAAACGAACGGCTTGAACGACGACCCCGGCTGCCGCATCGCCTGCGTGGCGCGGTTGAACACCGAATCCTGGTAGGAAAATCCCCCCTGCATGGCGATCACGCGGCCCGTGTTGACATCCATCGCCATGAACGCGCCCTGCACCTCGGGCACTTGCCGCAGGCTCCAGTTGACGAAGTTGCCCTCGTCGTCGCGGGCACGGCGGACATGCACGACATCGCCGGGGTCAAAGGTCTCGTGGAAATCATCGGGCAGCCAGGCGATGTCGCTGCGCGGCACCTCCTGCACGCCCTCGACCCCCTCGATGCCGATGCGCATGGCCTGATCGCCGGTTTCCAGCACCACCGCCGGAAGCCATTTCCCGTCCAGCTCGATATCGCGCGGCACGCGCAGATCCGACAGCGCCGCGCGCCACGCCGCCTCGCTGTCCAGCGCCTCTTCGGGCAGGGTCTCGCCGGTGCCGCGCCAGCGCCCGCGACGCCGGTCATAGGCCTCGAGCTGACGGCGCAGGGCGCGCGCGGCCGCGGCCTGCATCTGCGGGTCGATGGTGGCGCGCACGGTGAGCCCGCCGGAAAAGAACTCGCCCTCGCCGAACACGTCGCTCAATTGCCGCCGGATCTCGTCGGTGAAATAGTCGCGCGGCGGCAATTCGGCGCTGAACGGTTCGAAATCGCCGTTCTGGACAGAGCGAACCGGCTTGACACGCTCGGTCTCGTAGGTGGCCTGGTCGAGATAGCCGTTCTCCCACATCTCGCGCAGCACGAAGTCGCGCCGGTCGCGCAGCCGCTCGCGGTTGCGCACCGGGTGGAAATCGCTCGGCGCCTTGGGCATCGCCGCCAGCATCGCCGCCTCGTGGGGCGCCAGTTCGCGCAGGTTCTTGTTGAAATAGGTCTGCGCGGCGGCGGTCACGCCATAGCTGTTCTGCCCGAGGAAAATCTCGTTGAGATAGAGCTCGAGGATATCCTCCTTGCTGAGCGTCTCCTCGATGCGGGTGGCGAGGATGATCTCCTTGATCTTGCGCTCGATGCGGCGGTCGCCGGAAAGCAGGAAATTCTTCATCACCTGCTGCGTGATGGTCGAGGCGCCGCGCACGTTGCGCCCGCGCGACTTGATCGCGTCGTAAAGCGCCGAGGCAATGCCCAGCGCGTCATAGCCGCCGTGGCTGTAGAAATTCTTGTCCTCGGCGCTGATGAAGGCCTGTTTCACCAGGTCGGGTATCTCCTCGGCGGGGGTGAACAGCCGCCGCTCGCGGGCGAACTCGTCGATGATGCGTCCCTCGGCGGAATAGATGCGGCTGATGGTGGGCGGGGTGTAATTGGCCAGGCTCTCGTGGCTTGGCAGATCCGTGCCATAGATGTGCAGTACCGCCCCGAGCGCGAGCCCGCCCATGACCACCACGAGGGTGATCAGGCTGAAGAAACTGCCCAGAAGGCTCATCACAGGACGCAGCACGGATCGCTCCCTTTCAGGGTTGCGCCCGATATAGGCATGATCGGCGCCCCGGTCAAAACCAAAGCCGGGCTGCGGGGGTGGGATTTCGCGCGCGCGCTCATTGCCGCACCAGCCCGGCCCGCGCCCGGTCCTGCGCATGCCAGCGCGCCAGCCCCGCGCGCAACGCCGCCACCAGCCCCGCGCGCCAGTCGGGGTCGCTCAGGTTGCGGCGGTCCCGCGCATCCGACAGGAATCCGGTCTCGACCAGCACCGAGGGGATGTCGGCGGCCTTGAGCACCGAAAACCCGGCGTGGCGCAGCGGCCGGCCCAGCACCGGGATATCCTCGGTGCGAAACACCTCCAGCAGCGTTTGGGCCAGCGCCTCGGCGCGCGGCTGCGTCTCCTGCCGCGCGAGATCCAGCAGCACCCCCGCCACCACGTCGTCGCTGCCGCTCAGGTCGACGCCCGCCAACAGGTCCGCCCGGTCGTGGCGCTCGGCCAGCGCGGCGCTCGCCTCGTCCGAGGCGGAATCGGACAGGGTATAGACCGACGCGCCGCGCACCCGCGCATCCGTCAGCGCATCGGCATGCAAAGAGATGAACACATCCGCCGCCGCCTCGTGCGCCAGCGCCACGCGCCGCTCCAGGCTCACGAACATGTCGGTGTCGCGGGTGAGAATCACCTCGAACCCGCCGGCGCGCAACAGCGCCTCGCGCAATTCGCGCGCCAGCACCAGCATCAGCGCCTTCTCGGTCAGCCCGCCCTCCTCGGCGCCGGGGTCGATCCCGCCGTGGCCCGGGTCGATCATCACCCGCAGCGGCCCATTGGCATCCCGCGGCGGCGGCGCGGTGTCGGCGGGCGGGGCCACATCCCAGCCGGGGCTGTCGGGCACGCCCGACGCGGCGGCAAACCGCTCGGGCGCGCCGCGCCCCAGCCGCACGCGCAATTCCGCCCGCCCGCTCTCGGGGTCGATCCCGAGCCCCGCGTCGTCGAGCGGGTAGGGGCCGGCCAGGTCCACCACCATCCGCGACCAGCCGGGCCGTATCTGCCCCATGCGCAGGCCGCGCACCCGGTCGGTCGCCACAAGCTCCGTGGCGGCCGCGCCGCGCCAGTCCACCTCGCGGAAATCGAGCACCAGACGCGGCGGTCCGTCGAGCGTGAACACCCGCCACGGCACCCCCTGCGACAACGCCAGCCGCAGCGCAATACCGGGGCCGTCGGCCACGATCCGGCTATCCGCCGCATCGAGCCGCGCAAGCCCGGTGAATCCCGTGCCCTCGGCCCGCGCCGTGCCGCCCAGACACAGCACGACCAGCACCGCCAGCCCCAACCTTGACATACTGCTCATCCGCCGGTCCCCGGTCTCGTTGCCACAAGGATACCGGCAAAGCGGTGCCGGCAACAGCCCCCGCTTCTTCTTGGCACAAATACCCAGGTGCCGCCGGTCCCGTCCGCGCGCCCGGTCAGGGGCAGAACAGATCGTTGAACACCGTAAACAGCATCAGCGACAGCAGCAGCGTCAGCCCCACGCTCATCATCACCCGCAGCGCGCGCTCGCTCGGCGGGCGGCCGACGACGGCCTCGTAGGCGTAGAACACCAGGTGCCCGCCATCCAGAACCGGCACCGGAAACAGGTTCAACAGCCCGACCGCCGTCGACAGGACCGCGACGAACCAGATGAAGCTCTCCGCGCCCTGGCTGGCCATCGCGCCCGAGACCTGCGCGATGCCGATGGGCCCCGACATGTTGCACGAGCTGATCGCGCCGGTGATCATGTGATACAGCCCCGAGACCGAGCTTTCGACGATCATCCAGGTCTGCCCGACGGCCCCGCCCAGCGCCTCGACGGGCCCAAGCGCCTCGGTCGCGGGCTCAAACGCCATCGCGCCCGCCACGCCGATGCGCCACTCGCTGCGGAAACCGCCCTCGGGCTGCGGCTCGTCGGTGCGGCGCGGTACCAGCGTGAGCTTTAGCGTCTCGCCCCCGCGCCAGATATCGAGCGCCAGCGGCGCCCCGTTCGAGCCCTCGACGATATCCTTGAGGCCGGAAAACGATACGATCGGCGTGCCGTTCACCGCGGTGATCACGTCGCCTTCCTCCAGCCCCGCCTCGAACGCCGCCGATTGCGGCGACAGGCCGCCCACCAGCGGCGGCATCAGGTGCGGGCCGGTCACGGTCATGCGCGCGTCCTCGCGCCGCACCTCGTAGTCGAGCCGTGCCTCGCGCGGCAGCGCGTCGAGGAAATCGTCATAGGCCGCGTCGGCATCGGGGGCGGGCAGGGGCAGCCCCGCGACCGACAGGATCTCGTCGCCCGGTCGCAGCCCGACCTCCGCCACCGGCAGCGGCTTCATCTCGCCCACGGTCAGCGGCTCGGCGGTCTTGCCCCCGCCCATCATCACCGCCGTGAAGATCAGGATCGACAGGATGAAATTGAACACCGGCCCCGCCGCCACCGTCGCCGTGCGCGCCCAGAGCGGCGCACCGTGCATGGTCTGCCGCAGGCGTTCGGGGGGCATGTCGGTCATCGCCGCGCCGTCCCTGCCGCTCGCGGCATCCGAATCCCCCATGAACTTGACGTAGCCGCCAAAGGGCAGGGCCGCCACCTGCCAGCGGGTGCCGTGCCGGTCCACCCGTGAAAAAAGAACCGGGCCAAATCCGAGAGAGAACACGTCGGCCTTGATCCCCGACCAGCGTCCGACGACGTAATGGCCGTATTCATGCACCGCCACGATGATCGAAAGCGCCACGACAAAGGCCAGTATCGTTATGAAAAGGCTGCCGAATTGCGGCAGAAGTATACTCAGGTCCAAAGCCTATCCCCGTCTTGTGATTTCCCTGGCCACGGCGTCGGCGCATTGCCTTGCCAGATGGTCCATCCCGGCCACCCGATCAAGGGTCAGATCGTCGCCACCGGTCACACCCTGCGCCTCGGGGGTGGCCAGCATCCGTTCCAGCACCTCCTCGACCAGCGGCGCCATTGCCATGAATCCGATGCGCCCGGCGATGAAATGGTCGAGCGCGCGCTCCTTGGCGGCGTTGAAGATGGCCCCGGCAAGGCCGCCCTCCGCCATCACCGCCCGCGCCAGCCGCAGCGCCGGGGCGCGGGCCTCGTCGGGGGCGCGAAATTCCAGCACGCCCTCGGCGGCGAGGTCCAGCGCGGCCACCGGCAGCGC
>JADQCC010000073.1 GCA_016278295.1 Roseovarius sp.
GACGCCAGGTTTTCAACCTGGAAAGAGGGGTTCGATTCCCCTACGGGCTGCCACTGCGGTGCTTTCCCATATCTTCAAGAGCTTGCAAGGCCACACCAGTGTGTTGGGTAACATGGGTTTTTCCCACAGGTTACATGACACGCTGGCGCTTGCACGTTGGAAATCGTCCGCACGTGGCCTGAATTCTACGGGAAAAGGAATGTCACGTCGCGAGACGGCGTTGCGCGGCAACGCCAATCGCGTGTGAAAATCTCGCCGGGATTGCCCAACGGCACTGCGTTACCAGATCTGATCCGGTGACAGGGGTTTGTTTGTCATGTTCAGCGCCCCCAGAGCGCTCAGCCTGGCATGCGCCGCATCAGCGAGCGCCCGGCAATCGGCCAGCGCCTTGGCGAAACGTGCCTGGCTGAACTCGGTCAGCACTTGCGATGCGAGCGCCTGCTCGCCCGCGTCCAGCAGGACCGACGCGGCGCGCAGCACGTCCGGCAGCTCCGCGTTGACGTGGGCCTCGATCGCACGCCAGTGTGTCCATATCTCGTCCAGGACGGGATCCGGTTTCTGAAAGGCGAGGTGCATCAGCCGCTTGAATTCATGGACAGCCGATGGCCCGGTCTCGACACCCTGCGGGACCAGGGAAACCGTGTCGGGGGCCTTGTCTTCCTTGCGGCAGTCGAGGAAGCGGTGGCTTTCGCCAGTTGTCAGGTAACGGTGCTGGCGCAGGGCCGGGGGCACCCTGTCCTGACCGAGAAAGACCGGCAGGAGTGGCGCGGTGACAGGGCCGACGGGCGCGTGCCACATCATGCGCAACGCATCGTGCGATGGATGCTCCAGGGGGACGACCTGGCCATAGCCGGCGGTATCGCCAGTCAGCCGCTCGCTGCTGATGGACCAGAACACGTCTGCCAGCCCAATTTTTTCAGGACGCGCAGCGCGTTGGCGCATCTCGTCCTCGATCCAGGCAACCCCGTCCCAGCGATGCTTGCCGTCGCCATAGACGTGGTTGACATGAAAAGAACCATCACCCGGCGACCACCAGCCCATTTCACGGGCCGTGTCGAAGAAATGCACCGGAAACAGGAAGTTCTCGTCCGGCGCGGCTGGTATTTCGCCGATATACCCCGGACGCGAGGCACGGATGCTGTCGGGGCCCAGCCGCTCGGCGCACCACAGGCCGCGGCCTCCGGCAAACTCGATCACCACCCAAGCCTCGTCCGGGTCGGCGATGATGTGTGAATTGCCGCCATAAGTGGAATAGCCGTACTTTGCGATCAGGTTTCCGATCAGCTCTACCCCCTCGCGCGCGCTGTGTGCGCGCTCGATGACGATGCGGGCAAGGTCGGAATAGTTTGGTCCGCTCTGGTCCTTTGGCGTCATCGCGATCAGCTCGGCGCGCGAGGTGGACCAGATGTCACGCACCGCCACGCCGCGCTCATTCAGCCCGCCATTGGTCAGCGGAGCGGGCACGCCAAGGTAATAGCTGTAGCTAACCCGCATGTTTCGCAGGGTTTCCAGGGCCTGCGGTATTTCGGTCAAACGACCGGGCATGTCGGCCTGTGGCGTCACGCCCACCGTGATGGATGTGCCGTCGGGGTGCCGCACCCGCGGGCAGATTTCCAGCCAATGGCTGCTCGGCTCGTCGCCGTATCCCGCGAGATATGCGATGCCGTCAGCCGAATGGTTGCGCCCGATATAGATGCCGTAGCTCATGTATCTGTCTCTTTTGTCCGGGGGTCAGGCCAGCGGGAAATGGCAGGCATGGCGACGCCCATCCGGCAGGGTCACATGGGATGGTTTCTCGGCCCGGCAGCGATCTTGTGCCAGCGGGCAGCGCCCTGCAAAGTCACAGCCCCTGGGCCTGTTGAGCAGGCTGGGCACCTCGCCCGAGATCGACACATGTACCCGGCGGCGGTCGGGGTCGGGCTGCGGCACACCTTCGACAAGCGCGCGGGTGTAGGGATGCACCGGGCGGGCAAAGACCTCGGCGGTGCGGCCCTCTTCGACGATGCGGCCCAGGTACATAATGGCCAGGCGGTCGGCGATATGGCGCACCACGGGCAGGTTGTGCGTGATGATGAGGTATCCCAGCCCGTGCTCGGCCTGAAGATCGGCCATCAGGTTGAGGATCTCCCCCTGCACCGACACGTCAAGGCCCGCTGTCGGCTCGTCGGCGATGATGAGCTTCGGATTGAGCGCCAGCGCGCGCGCCACGCCCACGCGCCGCGCCTGCCCGCCCGACAGCTCGTGCGGGTAACGCGACAGGAAGGGCTTGGGCAGGCGCACCATCTCGGCCAGCCGTTCGGCTTCGGCATCCAGATCAACCCCGGTGATACCGTGAATCTGGAACGGCTCGGTGATGAGCGCGCGCACCGACTTGCGCGGCGAGAGCGACCCGACCGGGTCCTGGAACATCATCGCCATGTCGCGGCGCAGCGGCTTGAAACGGCCCTCGGGCATGTTGCGTATCTCGTGCCCTTCGAACCGCACGCTGCCAGATTGGGCGGCCACGAGGTTGAGCACCGTGCGCCCCAGCGTCGTCTTGCCCGAGCCGCTCTCGCCCACCAATCCCACGGTCTCGCCTGGCGCGACCGAGAGGCTCACGTCGAGCACCGCATCGACGTGACGTTTTTCGAGCCCCTTGAGCCGCGCGCGCAGCGGGCCCACGGTCTCGAACTGCACGTTCAGGTCCGAAACCTCCAGCAGCGGATCGTCGCGCTTGGCGCGGGCAGGCTTGCTGGCACTCGCCTCGCCCTGCCCCACGGTCATCACGTCCGGTGGCGGTGGCCAGTCCGGGTCGCGATGCGGGCCGTCCAGCAGATGACAGCGGGCAAGGCTCATCTCGCCACGGGCGACATCCGGCGGCGGCGTCTCGCGGCACACCGGCAGCGCCTTCTGGCAGCGCGGCGCATAGATGCAGCCTGAAAGTGCCCTGGTCAGGTCTGGTATGTCGCCGGGAATGACCGGCAGCTTGCGCGACACGTCGTCGATCCGCGCCGGATCGCATTCCAGCAGGGCACGAGTATAGGGGTGTTGCGCGTTGTGGAATATCTCGCGTACCTCGCCCGCCTCGACCACCTCGCCGGCATACATGACAACCACGTCGTCACAGAGTTCTGCGATCAGACCCAGGTTGTGGGACACGACGACCACCGTCGCGTCCAGTTCCTTTTGCAGGTCCTGCAACAGGTGGATGATCTGCGCTTCCATCGTCACATCGAGCGCCGTCGTCGGCTCGTCCGCCAGAAGGAGCTGCGGCCCCGTGAGCAACGCCATCGCGATGCCCGCACGCTGCCGCATCCCGCCGGAGAAATGATGCGGATACTGGTCGATCCGCCTGTCGGGGTCAGGGATGCCGACCTTGCCCAGCATCTCCACCGCCATTCGCCGCTTGTCGTCCGCAGAGAGGTTTGGCCGCCGGTAGAGGATGTCGCGCATCTGCCGACCGTAGGTCAGCACCGGGATCTGGCTGGTCATCGGGTCCTGGAACACGACCGAGATTTCCTCGCCCCGAATGGCGCGCAACTGCGGCTCGCCCGCGTGGAGCAGATCGCGCTCACCAAAGCGCACCTCGCCACCCGTCACCTCGGCATTCCCCGCCAGCAGGCCCAGCAACGCCCAGAGCACGGTGGATTTTCCCGACCCGCTCTCGCCCACGATTCCGACGATGCGGCCCTTGCGGATCGGAAAAGAGATGTCGCGCAGCGCCTTGACGCGCCCGCGTGGCGTGCGGAAATCGACCGACAGGTTGCGAATGTCGAGCAGCGTTTCGGGTGTCTCAAATGCGCCCTTGGGCATCCTAGCGTCCTTTCCCCATGCGCGGATCGAAAACATCGCGCAGCGCTTCGCCGAGGAAGGTAAAGCCCAGCGTCGTCAGGATCAGCGGTATGCCCCCGGCGATCACCATCCACGGCGCGTCGCGGATCACCAGATAGCCCTCGTTGAGGATCGTCCCCCAACTCGCCGTGGGCGGCAGCACGCCGAGGCCCAGAAAGCTCAGCCCCGCCTCGACCGTCACCACCACAGGCACATCCATCGCCGCGAGGATCATCAGCGGCCCCACCACATTGGGCATCACGTGGTGCATCAGGAGCCGGGTCATTCCAGCCCCCAACGACCGCTCGGCAAGGATGAATTCGCTGTTCTTCAGCGACAGCGTCGAGGTACGCGCCACCCTTGCATATTGCGGAATCGACGTGACGATGACGATAGCCAGCACCATTCCCAGGCTCGGCCCCGTAAGCGCCACGGTCGCGAGCGCCAGCACGATCGTGGGAAAGGCGCGCACCGTGTCGAAAACCAGCAGCAGCAGACTGTCGAGCCAGCGCGGCCCAAGCCCCGCGATCATGCCCAGGATCAGCCCCGTGACGAGCGCGACCGACACGCCGATCGCCGCGATCTTGAGCGCGACGCGCCCGCCGTAGAGAATGCGCGACAGCGTATCGCGACCCAGTTGGTCGGTACCGGCAAGATGATCCCATGTCGGCCCCGACAGGCGCGATGGCACGTCGAGCGTATTGGGCTCATAGGGCGCGATCCACGGTGCGAAGATCGCACTGGCAAAGAACAGCACCACGAGGATCAGCCCCGTCAGCCCCTGCCAGTTGGTGAGGAACAGGCGCAGCTTCTCGCGCCGCTCACGGGCGGCGGATTCGCGGAGCTCGGTCTCGGCGAGGTGGTCGGGCAAGCCCGAGGCATCCGCCGGCGGCAGACCGGTTTCGGGATCAGAGCGATTCACGGACACGGGGATCAAACCAGGCTATGAGGATGTCGGAAAACAGGACGACGAGGACGTAAAGGCCGGTGGCCACCAGCACCGCGCCCTGCACGATGGGAAAGTTGCGCGCCATGACGGCGTCGAAAATCAGCTTGCCGATGCCGGGGCGTGCAAAAATGATCTCGGCGAACACCGTCGAGGAAATCAGCCCGCCAAAGCCCATGCCGATAAGCGTGATCGTTGGCAGGATCGCCACGCGCAGCGCATAGCCGAAAACCACCTGCTGCGGATGCAGGCCGAAGGCGCGCGCCGAGCGGATATAGGTCTCGCCCATCACTTCGAGCATCGAGGCACGCACCATTCGCGCCAGGTACCCCACCCAGCTCAGCCCGATGGCAAAGGCGGGCAGCACCAGATGCGACAGTTGGTCGGCGGTATCGCCGGGCTCGCCCGCGCCGATGGCAGGCAACCAACGCAGGTACACGGCGAAAACGAGCAACGCCCAGATCGACACGAGAAACGAGGGCACCGCGATCGTGCCCACCGACAGCACGCCGGTCACCCGGTCGAGCCAGCTGTTGGGCCGCACCGCCGCCAGACAGCCGAGCGGGATGCCCAGCACCATCGCCCAGCCCATCCCCGCGCAGACCAGCGCGAGGGTGAAACCGATGCGCTCCATGATGATCATGGTCACGGGCCGGTCCGAGAATACATCGACGCCCAGATCGCCGGTGGCCGCGTTGCCGATATAGATCAGGAATTGCCGCCACACCGGCTCGTCGAGATGCATCTTCGCCGCGTAGCGCGCGATCGCCTCGGGCGTGGCGCGCGGGCCCAGCGCGATGGTCGCCGGGTCGCCGGGAATGAGGTGCAGCAACGAAAACAGCACCAGCACGACGAGGCAGATCACCATCGCCGAGAGGCCCAGTCGCTTGACGAGATAGTACAGCACTCAGGCTCTCCCCTGCCGATGCCCCCCCCCCCCCCG
>JADQCC010000146.1 GCA_016278295.1 Roseovarius sp.
CGTACACCGCGCTCAACGCCGCTGACATAGGTGCGGTGCAGGTCGGCCTCAAACGCAAGCTGCTCCTGCGAAAGGCCCTTGGCCTCCCGGTGCTGCTTCACGTTTCTGCCCACGACCGCTTTGATATCCATGCGGGCATAGCGCGGATATGCAGCTTATTGATCTACAGACTATGAGTCTCATTTTGATTGTCAGCCATTCACGGAAATGCTGAACTTGGCTGATATGCTTTTGGAAACAGGAGATGATATGGTGGCCCGTATTCTGTGGACTCTTGTTGCCCTAGCCGAGTTGGGCATTCTGTTTGTCGTCTTATCCCTGATCTTGGTTGCATCACCATTCGCCGCCTTAGTTTCGGCGCTGATTTTCTGCCTTTTTGGGCTGTTCGCAGTCTTTACGGGCCGTGGCGTGCCACGGCTTCGTGGGCGCATCAAAGGCGCATCGGTCTTCGTTATCGCCGGGGTTATGGCACTGATCGCTTCACAAGAGGGGCAGCGACAGACGCGCTGGGCTGAGTTAAGGCAGTCCGACCCCGATGCCTATCTGGCCGAGTTGGCCACCGTGAACGATGCGCGATGGCTGAAAGAATTGCGGGAGCTTCGACCAAACGACTACGCACAAGAGGTGGTGCGACGAGAGGCGGAAGCGAAGGCCCAGCGCGAAGCGGAGGCAGAGGAAACCAAACGTCGCGCAGAAGCCGACCGACAAGCGGCACAGGAGCGCGAAGCAGAACAGCGGGCGCGAGAGGCAGAACAGGCAGAGGCGGATCGTGTCGCGGCAAAGGAGCGCGCCCGCGAGGCGGAAGCAGAGCGGTTGCGCGCCTGTACGGACGCCAAGGCAGGTGAGGCTTACGTGATGATGCAGGCGGACGTCCGCAGGATGCTGGTGGCACCGTCGACGGCCGTCTTCCCCGGTCGATACGGCGCGGGCACCCGCCACATCGGTGACTGCCTCTACCAAGTTAATGGCCAGTTCGATTCCCAGAACGGGTTCGGCGCGATGTTGCGCGGCACCTTCTCGGGGACGACAAGGTACTTCCCAGAACGCGGCAGCTGGCAGACGCAGACCTTGAGTGTCGAGTGACCGGAAGGGACGGCCTAGCGCCGTGACATACACCACCGGCAACCCCGGCAGCCGGATGCCCCGCAGAGCCCCTGAGCGGGCCGTACAGCGCTCCTGCCGCCGTCCCGCTGCGCGCCCCCCCCCATGCGCCTAAGCGCGGGGTTGCACAGCGCGCATCAGTGCGGCTGCGGAAGGTGCGCCGCAGGCCGAAGATTTCTCCCGTTTTTGTAACTTGTAACCGTAACTTAGCTCTGAAGTTTTCAGAACATAAAAAAGGCGGGGCACCATAGCGCCCCGCCGGGTAGTGCAGGCCAGTTTGGGCCTTATGTTACGTTACAGGGTACGGCCCGCATCTCAAAACGGAGGCTCATCGCCATAGTGTCCGTCGAGGCGGTCGATGACCACGATGCCCCCGTCGACCCGGCGAGCAATGTATTCAACCTTCCGCTCGTCGGCATCGCCACGCGCGAAGCCCTTGCGATGGGCTTTGTCCCGCCCCCCGAGGTCGTGCAGGCGATGGGTGCCATAGTCCCACCCCAGCCCTGCCATGACCGCCTTGATGCGGCGCGTGTCCATCGGCGACATGCGCGCCGTATCGATGCCGAGCAGGAGCTTCACGCTGTCCATCGACACCCGGCCTTTGGTCTCACCAAAGTTGTCATCGAGGACGTCCTCGTAGGCATCTTCGACCATACGCCGACCCTGCACTTTTGAGGCGGCAGCCCACAGTCGCGGTGACAAGGTGATCGACTCACCCGCTGCCTCGCGCACGACCGCCTCGGCCCAAAGCTGATTGACGTCGGCGGAAAAGCGCTCCAGATCAATCTCCCCGACAAACACCGGCCAGATGCGGCGGTTTCCTGTCAGATCGCGCAGATATGCGCCCTCATTAGTGGTGCCGAGGATGATGCAGTGCCGCCGGTAATCAGCAGCGTTGGTGCCATAGGCCCTGCGATATATGTCGGTGGATGTACTCAAGAACTTTTTCAGGCTCTGGCTGGTGGTCTTGTTCATGCCGTCCAGTTCCTGACACTCGACAATCCATGCGCGCCCCAGCATTTCGGCTTTGGTCTTGTCGTCGCTCTTGAGATCAAGACTGCCGCAGAACCATTCATCGCGGATTGCTAGGCGCTGGGCAATCTGGGATTTGCCCGCACCTTGCGCACCTTCGAGCACCAGCATTGTGTCGAATTTCACGCCCGGCTGCTTGATGCGGCGCACGCCCGCGACCAAGAGCTTGCTGCCGAACTCAGAGTTCAATTCGGTGTCGTCCGCACCACAGTAGACCGTAAGCCATCTGTCGATACGCGGCGTCCCGTCCCACACCAGCCCGTCAAGGTAATCCTCGACAGGGTGATACTTTTGCTCATGCGCGATGGCCAACAATTCACGCCGGATGTATGCTGGTGCCGCGATAAAATCCAAATCCCGTAGAAACGCGCTGGACAGGATTTCCGCGATATCGCTCAGATCACGCCCATCGAGGCCGTAGCCACGAAACTCGTCCGTTTGCGTGAACGTATTGCGCTGGGCGTCAACACCCAACACAGCTAGCGCATAGCGGATGTTCTGCGGAAAATTCTTAATGGGACGACCATCATCGTCGCGGATCGGCCAGCCGCCGGTACGCACCTCAATCGCAGCCATTGCACGCACCACTTGACGGTGTGCGTAAACAAGCGGGTTTGGGTTTTCCAACACATGGGCGCTGATACCTACGTCGGGCGACACGAGTAGCGAAAGCACATGCCCCGGCTGCACCTTTTGGAAAAGCAGCCAGATGGTGGCGGCGTATACCAGCTCGGAACGGGAAGCATAGTTCTTGCCCGGTGGGTTCTCCCCTTTCATGATTGCTTCAACCCATTCCGGGTCGGAGGGTAAAACATCACCTAGATGTTCTGGTAGCGGTAGCGGTTCAATTTCGACCGCAGATGCTGCCACCTCCGCGCGCTTGGCGACCTCCTTGGGCACCTTCACCCGGAAGTCACCGACCGCGTACGTGCGAGGGGGCTTGGTCAATTTTGAGGGTTCGAAGTGCCACGCCAAGGCAGGTTCCCGCCCAGCCGCACGTTTCTTGTCGTTGAGCCAGTTCATCGTCCAGGGCACGCGCAGCAGCCGGTCGGCATTGTGAGTCGACGGATCGCCTTGAAGTGCAACCAATAGTGCCTTGTTGAGTACTTCGGCTTTCTCGATTTCCAGCGGATCGCCCAGTTTCCAGACCGCCTGACAGCCGCCACCCGTCTCCCATATTGCGGACGGCACAGGCACCCCTTTTGGGCGCTTATTGTCATCGTGCAGAATTCCCAGAACTAAGTCGGCCTGCTCGTCTTCGCTACCGGGGTAATCCTTATAGTCCAGATCAACATGGAGGAAGCGGACAGCGGAAAGGTTAGCTTTCTTGCGCTTACCCTCCAAGAATTCGGCGTTCGGCAGGAAGTACATGTTGCGCTGGGCGTCGTCCGAGTTGCCGGATGCGACGAAGGACACGGCCTGTTCGTGGTCCGATAATCCGAATGCCTTGGCCTTCGGCTTCGCCTTGCCCCGGCTTGCCATAGACTCAAGGTGCAAGGGAGCCTCCGAGGTCAGCCAGCGGATGAACTCGATGGCACGGGTCGGGTCGGTTTTCAGATTACTGTGCATCAGTGCCTCCTTTCGGATCGCACATCATGCCGGACAGCCAATTCTCAACATCAGTACGGCGGTACAGAACCTTTCCGGTGCGACGGCCAGTTTTGGAGCGAATGAAGCGTGGACCGTACCCCAAGATACGCCCTTTTTCGAAATAGCTTGTGCTGAAGCCCGTTATCGCGGGGAGTTGCTTGGTCGTTAAGAGTTCAATTTGAGCGGACATTGTGCCCTCCTTTTGTCATCGGTTGATGACGAGGACATTCCTGCCAACGGGCCGCACAAAGTTGCGAAAGAAAACCTGATTTTTGCGCAACCCGGTTGAAGTGCTAGCGCTCGACCTCCACCCCATTCTTTCGGAGAATCTCGCAAATCTGATCAAGGGCTTGGGCTTCTAGCGACTCCGCTACATAGTCATGTTCGACAGCCTGATATGTGAAGTATTCGCGGTAGTTGACGTCATGACCTTTGCCCTGCTTCCTGTAGTACGCGCCGCTGAACTTTTCCCTTAGACGGTCGTAGATGCTCTTGCGCGCCTGTTCATTCGGAGGGTTGAAAAATTTGTCAGTAGCTTCCTTTGCAAGCTTTAAGTCAGAACGTTTTTGGGGGAGCTTCGTGGGTTTATTTTCCTTGCGCTGCTTCATAAGCAGGAGAAAACGATTGCCTTTGTCACTATGGCGTTCTTGAGCCATAAATCGCAACGCGGGTAAATCGCCGTCTTGCGCAACGGTTTCGAGCTTGGAATCCTCGCCGGTAAGGGCGCGCAAGGCAATGTTGAGGCGCGTCTCCGGCGTATCCTGCCCAACAGGATGTGCATTAATAATCGCTAACAGCAGCTTCTCTAGGAAGGTTCGGCCAAATCGCGTTTCGATTGCGTATTCCTCACCATCGATGTACGGAATTTCGTCGGCCACGCAAAAACTCCAATCAAATAAGTGCGCTGCGAAACAGCATTAGTCCCTCGACGCGCGCGCGAGGGAGCAACCGGATGAACACCGATTATAGACATTCATTTCCACAAAAATATGGCCAAAATGGCCCCAGATTCCGCCAGAGCCGAGTGGGCACAACACCTGCTACCACGCCCAATAGTACATCGGGCGGGGTCATTCGGGCCGGTTCAGGGGCGCGGTTCTTTCAGTTCAAGGATGCGTTTGGCGACCAGTTCCACCGGCTCGCGCAGGCGCTCGGCGTTCACCACGATATAGCCGCCGGTCACGTCGCCGCTGGTGCGGTGGTTCAGTAGACGCTTGAGCGCGTAGTAGGGCACATCAAGGCTTTCCGCGATGGTGATGAAGGTCCGTCGCAGGTCGTGTAGGGTGAAGCTGACGCCGGACCCGGCCGACACGCGCAGCAGGAACTTCTTGGTTTCAACCAGATGGCCGCTCTTGCCCGGCCCCGGGAAGACCCAAGGTGAGCCGTTGTTGCGCGCCCAGCGCTCGCTCAGCAGGTCGGCCAGAAAATCGGACAGCGGGAGGTTCAGCGGGTCGCCGTTCTTCGTCGTGGGCAGGTTCAGCACCTTGCTTTTCAGATCCACATTCTCCCAGCGTAGCGCAGTCAACTCACCTCGGCGCATTCCCGTGAACAATGCGGTCAGCAGGAAGTCGCGCGAGTATTCCGGCTCCGCCATCACGGCTCCCCACCATGCGGGCAGGTCCAACGCGGTAATCAGCGTCTGACGCCGCCGCTCCTTATACCATGCGCGCGCCTGCGTCAGAATTTGCACCGGGTTCGGCGGGAAGTCGTCTTGGGTGGCGGCAACGAAATTATAGATGGACCGAAAATGCCGCATCACGTTGTTGGCCGTGGTCTCGCCGTGTTTCTTGCCAATGTCGTGATGCTTTTTCAGCACCATCTGGCGGGTGATCTCGTTCAACGGCTTCTTACGCCACGACTTGAGGTACAGGCGCTCGGTGCGTTGGTA
>JADQCC010000170.1 GCA_016278295.1 Roseovarius sp.
CGTCTCGCGCGTGCGCGGGCGCAGACCCGGCCCCTCGGCCCCCAGAACAAGCGCCACGGGCCGGTCGCGCCGCCCGTCGAGGGCCGTCTCGACGGTCTCGTCCGCCTCGCCCGCGAGGCCAAGCACGACATAGCCCATGCCCTGCAGCTCGGCGATCGCGTCGGCAAGGTTGCGCACACGCAGGTAGGGCTGACGCTCCAGCGCGCCGCTGGCGGACTTGGCCAGCGCACCGGTCTCGGGGGCCGAATGGTGGCGCGGGGCGATCACCGCGCGTGCGCCGAACACCTCTGCCGAGCGCAGGATCGCGCCGACGTTGTGCGGGTCGGTCACCCGGTCGAGCAGCACCAGACGCGGCGTACCAGGGCCGTCGCGCAACGCGAGATCGGCCAGCTTTCCCCAGTCGAGCGGCTTTACCTCCAGCGCCGCGCCCTGGTGCACCGATCCGGGATCGAGCGGCGCGGTGAACTTGCGCGGATCGGCCATCTCGGGCTCTATCCCGTTCATTGCGATGGCCTCGGACAGCTTGTCGGCGGCGTTGCGTGTCACGATCAGCCGCAGCTTCTCGCGGCGGGGATTTGCCAGCGCGTCGCGCACGGCGTGCAGCCCGAACAGCCACACCGTCCCGGCGGCCTCGACCCGCCGCGCCTGCTCTTTCTCGATCACCCAGCGGGGTTTCTTCATCGGCCGCACGCCCCTTTCGTCCAAGGTTCCGTCCTTGCACCGCCGCGACAGGGCACGCAAGCGATTTTCCGGTTGACGGGCCGCGACGCCAATTCTAAGACGCCCGGCACATGGGCGACAGGCCGCAAGGTGTGGCAGGGGACTGTAACTCCCTCGCGGAGACGCACGCTAGGTTCGATTCCTAGGTCGCCCACCACATTCCCCCTTTCTGAGCCCGCCCCCGGGAGACTATAGTCTTTCAGCGAAAGCAGGGGCATGGGCATGGCGCAACCGACCGGAACGAGGACCGGTTTCAACATCGTGATCGTCGGACAGGGCGGGCGGCTGCAATACGAGGCGCTGATCTTCGCCGCCTCGCTGCGCGCGATGTCGCCGGGCTTCACCGGGCGGCTTCTGGTGGCCGAGCCGCAGCCGGGACCGCTATGGCGCAACGATCCGCGTATCGCCGGGGAGGAAACCCGCGCCCGGCTGGCGGAACTGGACGCCGAGATCGTCCCCTTCGCATCGCACCATTTCGGACATAGCTACCCCTATGGCAACAAGATCGAGGCGCTGCTCGCGCTGCCCGAGGGCGAGCCATTCGTGTTCTTCGACACCGACACGCTGGTAACGGGTGAATTGACGGATGTGCCGTTCGATTTCGACCGCCCCTCGGCCTCGCTGCGCCGCACCGGCACATGGCCCGAGCCGGACCTCTACGGCCCCGGCTACACCGCAATCTGGAAATCGCTCTACGACACGTTCGGGCTGGATTTCAAAAGCTCGCTCGATCTGAACCAGCCCGACGAGTACTGGAAGCGATATCTCTATTTCAACGCGGGCTTCTTCTTTTACCGCTGCCCGCGCGTCTTTGGTGAGCGGTTCCTCGAATATGCGCTGGCGATCCGCGACGACCCGCCGCCGGAGCTCGTCTGCCAGTCGCTCGATCCCTGGCTCGACCAGGTCGCGCTGCCGCTGGTTATCCACGCCCTTGGTGGCGGGCGCGATACGCTGCCCGCGGGGCTGCTCGATGGCGCGGTGACCTGCCATTACCGCACCCTGCCCCTGCTCTACGCGCGCGAGAGCGACCGGGTGATCGCCGTGCTCGAGGAAGTTACCACCCCGAACAAGATCAAGAAGGTGCTCAAGGAATACGAGGCCATAAAGCGCATGATCTACCAGGGGCGTGGGCAGAAGGTGCGCGCGCTCTTCGACCAGGACAACCTGCCGCGCCGCGAACAGGCGATCCGCAACGCGATCAAGCGCAACGGGTTCTGGATGCGCTGATCCCGCGGCGATGCGCGAACCGATAAGCGCGGGACCGGGGTATTTTCACCAGGAAGAAACCACGGCCGGCTTCTTCTTGGCCCAAATACCCACCCCCGTCGGAGACCGCGCCCCCGGTTCAGGTGTCGAACACCGCCCCCATATCGGCGAAGCCCTTGACCTCGATCGGGTTGCCAGACGGGTCGCGGAAGAACATCGTCCATTGCTCGCCTGGCTCGCCCTTGAACCGCACCGAGGGCGGGATCGCGAAATCGACCTCTGCCGCCTCCAGTCGCCCGGCCAGCGCGTGCCAGTCATCGAGCGGCAGCACCACGCCGAAATGCGGCATCGGCACCATGTGATCGCCCACCCTGCCGGTCGGGGCGGTGGCCAGCGGTTCGCCGACGTGAAGCGACAACTGGTGTCCGAAGAAGTCGAAATCCACCCATGTTTCCGTCGAGCGGCCCTCGACGCCGCCCAACAGGCCGCCGTAGAATTCGCGCGCTGCGTCGAGATCGGTGACGTTGATCGCCAGATGAAACGGGTGCGCCATACCAGCCCTCCTCATGCCTGTTGCGGGGCACCTTTCTATGCCGTAACCCGGTTTTCAAGTAATTCCGAAGGGAGGAGCCCCGAGATGACCTATGGTTTCGACACGTTGCAGATTCATGCGGGCGCGCGCCCCGACCCGGCGACCGGTGCCCGTCAGGTGCCGATCTACCAGACCACGGCATACGTGTTCCGCGATGCCGAGCACGCAGCGGCGCTCTTCAACCTGCAGGAAGTGGGGTATATCTACTCGCGCCTGACCAACCCGACCGTGGCCGCCCTGCAGGAACGTGTCGCCACGCTCGAGGGCGGCGCGGGCGCGGCATGCTGTTCGTCGGGGCACGCGGCGCAAATCATGGCGCTTTTCCCGCTGATGGGGCCGGGTCTGAACGTGGTGGTTTCGACGCGGCTATACGGCGGGTCGATCACGCAGTTCAGCCAGACGATCAGGCGCTTCGGCTGGGAGGCCAAATTCGTCGATATCGACGATGCCGATGCCATCAACGCCGCGATTGACGACAACACGCGCGCCATCTTTTGCGAATCGATCGCCAATCCCGGTGGCCATATCGCCGATCTCGACGCGCTTGCGAAAATCGCCAACAACGCGGGTCTGCCGCTGATCGTCGACAACACCTCGGCCACGCCGTACCTGTGCCGCCCGATCGAGCACGGGGCGACGCTGGTGGTGCATTCGATGACCAAGTTCCTCACCGGCAACGGCACGGTGACAGGCGGCGCGGTGGTCGATTCCGGGCAGTTCGACTGGTCGGCCTCGGGCAAGTTTCCCTCGCTGTCAGAGCCGGAACCCGCCTATCACGGCCTCAAGTTCCACGAGACCTTCGGGCCGCTTGCGTTCACCTTTCACGGCATCGCCGTGGGCTTGCGCGACCTCGGCATGACGCTCAACCCGCAGGCGGCGCATTACACGCTGTTGGGAATCGAGACGCTCAGCTTGCGAATGCAGCGTCATTGCCAGAATGCCGAGCGCGTGGCGGGCTGGCTCGAAAGCCACCCGGCGGTCGAAAGTGTGACCTATGCCGGGCTGCCCTCGTCGCCCTGGCACGACCGGGTGGCGCGCATCTGCCCCAAGGGGGCGGGCGGGCTGTTCACCGTGGCGCTCAAGGGGGGCTACGACGCCTGCGTGCGGCTGGTGGACAGTCTCGATCTGTTCAGCCATGTCGCCAATCTCGGTGACACGCGCAGCCTCGTGATCCATTCCGCCTCGACCACGCATCGGCAACTGACCGAGGAACAGCAGATCGCGGCCGGGGCCGCGCCCAACGTGGTGCGGATTTCCATCGGAATCGAGGATGCCGACGACCTGATCGCCGATCTCGATCAGGCGCTTGCGCGCGCCTCCGGCTGACGGGGGCGACGCGGCCTGCGCGCGGTCGCGCGCGGTTCCGCCGGTTGACCGCCGCGCGCCGCCGCGTCAGGCTCGAAAACGCTCTTGAGACTCCCGGTGGTGGCGTGCGCGTGGTAAGACGAACCTGATGAAACCGAATTTCGCCCTCGACCTGACGTTCGACGGAATTGCACTCCTGCACCGCGCGGGAGAGGCCGGGTGGCATGTCGTCGGCGAGGTGGCGCTCGACTCACCATCGCTGAGCGACGATCTCGCGGCGCTACGCAAGAAGGCGAACACGCTTGATCCCGCGGGAATGCGTACCAAGCTCATCATTCCGGACGAGCAAATCCGCTATCTCGACATCCCCGAGGCCTCTGCCCCCCACGGAGATCACGATGCGGCGGCGGCCGACGCGCTGGACGGGGCCACACCTTACGCGCTGGACGATCTCGCCTACGACTGGACCGTGAGCGGCAAACGGCTCCACATAGCCGCCGTCGCACGAGAGACGCTGGAAGAAGCGGAAAGTTTCGCCATCGAGCACGGTTTCAACCCGATCTGCTTCGTGGCCGATCCCGACCAGACGATCTACGAGGGTGAGCCGTTCTTCGGTATGACCGAAAATGCCGAGACCTCTGGCACCGTCGAGCGTGATACCGGCCCGCTGAAACGTCTCGGCGCGCTTCCGGTGGCCGGGACGGACGAGGCCGTTGCCGACGAGCCGGGGACGGGGACCTTGTCCTTTTCAAGCGTGCGCGCCGAACGCGGCATGCCCCCCAGAACCGCGCCGCGGCTCGAAGGGGTGGCACGCATCACGCCAACCCCACTGCCCGACGCGGACGCGCGCGCCATCAGCGGGGCCGCGCATGCCAGTCTCGCGCCGCGCGACGACGCCCCCCCGCTCGGCCCCGCGGCCGACACCGGCCCGACCGATACCACCGAAGCGCCCGGCCCTGACCGGGCCACGACAGAGCCCCGCGCGGTGTCACAGAGACCAGCCGACGAGGCCGAACGGCTGACCATCTTCGGCGCGCGCGGCACGCGGGATGCACGCCGGAGAAAGCCGGGTTTCCTGGGGCTCATACTCACCGCAACCCTGCTGATCGCCCTGATCGGCGTAGCGACATGGGCGGCGATCTTTCCCGAGTCGGGGCTGGGCAAGCTGCTGCGCGGGGCCGAGCCGCAGATCGCGGTGACGCCCGACATCCCCGAATTGGAGAGCACCGGCTCGCAGCCATCGACAGACACCGCAGAAATCGAACCTGCCGGGCCCGCCGATCCCGGTCTCGACGCGCCCGAGCCGACACCGGCGGCCCGTGAGCCGGACCGTGAGCCGGATGTCGCCGCCCTGTCCGCCCCCGAAGAGCCCGCCGAAACCGGCGGCGCGACCGGAGCCGCCGAGGATCCCGGCGCGGAGAACGCGGCGGGCGGCTGGACGGCACCGCGCACCCCCGAGGAGGCCCGCGCCCGCTATGCCGCGACGGGCATCTGGCCCTCGGCGCCAGAGGCACCGGATGAGCCGAGAAGCGGGAGCCTCGACACCTTCTACCAGACCTCGATCGACGAAGAGGTGAACCTCGGTGACGCCGTGGCGCTGCCACAAGCGCGCGCGCTCGCACCCGATCTCGTGCCGCCGTCGCCCGCCCTGCCGCCGCCGCCGGGCCGGACATTCGAGCTTGACGCGCGCGGGTTCGTGCGCGCGACGCCGGGGGGCGCGCTCACGCCCGAGGGCGTTCGCGTCCATGCCGGCCCGCCTCCTGTTCTTCCGCCGGAAAC
>JADQCC010000314.1 GCA_016278295.1 Roseovarius sp.
GCCACGATCTGGTTCGATGCCTCGTCATACGCGACGGTCTTCCAGTCGGGGTTGTTCGCCTCGCCCAGTTGCCCATCGAAATCATCCGCGCGCAGCATCCGCCCCGGCACGAATTGGCCATCCTTTTCATCGAGCCGGACCAGCATCGGCATGTCGGTGTACTTGCGGGCATACTCCTCGAAATACTCGGCCTGCCGGTCGAGGTGGTATTCGCGCAGGATGACGTGGCCCATGGCCATCGCGAGCGCCGCGTCGGTGCCCGCCTGCGGGTTGAGCCAGATATCGCCGAACTTGGCGGCCTCGGAATAGTCGGGGCTGACCACCGCCGACTTGGTCCCGCGATAGCGCACCTCTGTATAGAAATGCGCATCCGGCGTCCGCGTCTGCGGCACGTTCGAGCCCCAGAGCATCAGGAAGCCCGCGTTGTACCAATCCGCCGATTCCGGCACGTCGGTCTGCTCGCCCCAGGTCTGCGGGCTGGCAGGCGGCAGGTCGCAATACCAGTCGTAGAACGACATGCAGGTGCCGCCCAGCAGCGACAGATAGCGGGTGCCGGCGGCGTAGCTGACCATCGACATGGCCGGGATCGGCGAGAAGCCAAAGACGCGGTCGGGGCCGTAGGTCTTGGCCGTGTAGGCGTTGGCGGCGGCGACGATCTCGGTCGCCTCGTCCCAGGTGGCGCGCACGAACCCGCCCTTGCCACGGGTCTTGGTGATCCCGTCACGCAAGGCCGGGTCGTTCTGGATCGCGGCCCAGGCGGCGACCGGCGTCATCGTGGCGCGCATCTTGCGCCAGGCGCGCATCAGGGCGCCGCGAATGAGCGGGTTCTTCACCCGGTTGGCGGAATAGAGATACCAGCTATACGACGCCCCCCGCGCGCAACCGCGCGGCTCGTGGTTGGGCATGCCCGCGCGGGTACGCGGATAATCGGTCTGCTGCGTTTCCCAGGTGACGATGCCGGATTTGACATAGATCTTCCAGGAGCACGAGCCGGTGCAGTTCACCCCGTGGGTCGAGCGCACGATCTTG
Organism: Roseovarius sp.; assembly: GCA_016278295.1. Taxonomy (GTDB): domain Bacteria; phylum Pseudomonadota; class Alphaproteobacteria; order Rhodobacterales; family Rhodobacteraceae; genus Roseovarius. The sequence goes on from JADQCC010000314.1 coordinate 1,030, forward strand.
TCGTGCCGCCAGCGGTTGCGGTAGGTATCCTCCCAGTCACGGTTCTCGCGCGTGGTCTGGCCCCAGCCGTCCGAGAATTGCTCCAGTTCCTTGCTCTGGAAGAAGTTCAGTCTGTCGAGCAGATGGCTCATCTGGCTTTCCTTTCGTTATGCGGCAAGTTGTGCGGACGCATCGGATGCGCAACCGTGTTCGATGTCGTGAAGCAGGCCACCGGGGCGCGTGTAGACGATCCAGGTGATCGCGACGCAGATCGCGTAGAAGATCAGAAAACCCCAGAGCGCGCCCACGGCCGTTCCTGTCATCGCGATGGATGTGCCGTAGGCTTTGGGGATGAAGAAGGCGCCATAGGCCGCGATGGCCGAGGTGAAGGCGGTGATCGCGCCCGATTCCATCGCGATCTGACGCTTGCGTTCCTCCAGCCCAAGATGTGGCATGAGGCGCGGCACCTCGCGGCCCATGATCACCGGGATCATCTGGAAGGTGGAGGCATTGCCCACACCGGTCAGGAAGAATAGCGCCATGAAGCAGGCGAAGAAGCCGATGAAAGAGCCGACCCCGAGGAAGAAGATTACCCCGAATGTGGCCACGATCATCGCCGCAAAGGTCCAGAACGTCACCCGCCCGCCACCGAAACGGTCGCTGATCCACCCGGTCCCTGCCCGGCTCAACGCACCCACGAGCGGGCCGAGGAACACATAGTTCAGCGCGTTGATATCGGGAAAGGCCAGCTTCGTCAGCAGCGGGAAGCCTGCCGAGTAGCCGATGAAGCTGCCAAAGGTGCCGGTATAGAGGACACACATCAGCCAGTTATGCTTGCGCGAGAAGATCACCGCCTGATCGGCGAAGCTGGCGCGTGCATCGGCGATGTCGTTCATTCCCGCCCAGGCGGCAATGGTGGCCGCAATGATGAAGGGCACCCAGACAAAGCCCGCGTTCTGCATCCAGAGCTGCCCGCCATCGGACATGGTCTGTGGCTGTCCGCCCAATACCCCGAACACACCCGCCGTGATGACGATTGGCACGACGAACTGCATCACCGACACGCCCAGGTTGCCCAGCCCGGCATTCATCGCGAGCGCATTGCCCTTTTCGGCCTTGGGGAAGAAATAGCCGATATTGGCCATGCTTGAGGCAAAGTTGCCACCACCGAAGCCGCAGAGCAGCGCAAGCGTCAGGAAGATGAAATAGGGGGTTTCCGGGTTCTGCACCGCGTACCCGATCCCCATCGCAGGCAAGAGCAGCGATGCGGTCGACAGTGTCGTCCAGAGCCGCCCGCCAAAGACCGGCACCATGAAGCTGTAGAAGATGCGCAGCGTCGCCCCCGAGAGCCCTGGCAAGGCCGCCAGCCAGAACAGCTGGCCTGGCGCGAAGTCGAACCCGATGGCGGGCAGGCGCGCAACGACCATCGACCAGACCATCCACACCGAAAAGGCCAAAAGCAGCGCCGGGATCGAGATCCACAGGTTACGCCTGGCGATCCGGCGCCCCTTTTCCTCCCAGAATGTCGGATCCTCGGGGTGCCAGTCGTCCAGCACCCTGGGCATGTCTGTCTTGCCGGGAACGTGAATCTCTTGCATCTCGGGCAGCGCCGGAAGCTGGTCGAGTTCGGTGCCGCGCGCACGGCGCTCCATCGCCCGGACCGACAGGTGCATCCAGCCCAGTGCGATGGCCACAAGGCCGAAGAGGATCACGAAGCAGGAGGTATAGATACCCGTCAGGTCAAGCGCCGCACCAAAGATGATCGGCAAAACGAAACCCCCAAGACCGCCGATCATGCCGACAAGCCCGCCGACCGCACCGACATGGCCGGGATAATACACAGGGATATGCTTGAACACCGCCGCCTTGCCGAGGCTCATGAAAAAACCCAGGCCAAAGAGGACGATAACAAAAGGCCAGAGGCCCATTTCGGTCGAAAAGGCAATCGGGCCATCTCTGCCCTCGATGACGTAATCGGTCGGGGGATAGGACAGCATGAACAGGAACAGCAGCGAGAAGCCAAGAGTCCAGTACATGACCTGGCGTGCGCCGAACTTGTCACTGAGGTGCCCGCCATACGCCCGAAACAGCGAGGCAGACAGGCTGAACGAGGCCGCAGCCATGCCCGCTTGTTTGACGTCGATATTATAGACGTCGATCAGGTAATGCGGCATCCAGAGTGCCAGCGCCACGAAGGCCCCGAAGACAAAGAAGTAGTAGAGCGAGAATCGCCAGACCTGCAAATTTCTCAACGGGGCGAATTGCTGCGCGAGCGAGGGAGCCTTTACCCCGGATTTGCGCCGCTCCACCAGTTCCGGGTCGTCCTTCGCAAGCAGGAAAAACAGGACGCCGATAATGGCAAGCGCCGCCGCCCAGGCATAGGCCACCCCGTGCCAGCCGTAGGCAACAAGGACAAAGGGCGCGACGAACTTGGTCACCGCGGCGCCCACGTTGCCCGCGCCGAAGATCCCCAGCGCTGTGCCCTGCCGGCCCGCGTCATACCAGCGGCTGACATAGGCCACACCGATGATGAACGACCCCCCGGCCAGACCGATACCGAGCGCCGCAATCAGATACATCACATAGGTATCCGCCAATGTCAGCGCCCACGTGGCCAAGGCCGTCAGAAGCATCTGCATGGTAAATATCAATCGACCGCCATATTTTTCCGTCCATACCCCGAGAAAAAGGCGGGAGATGGAACCGGTCAGGATCGGGGTCGCGACCAGCAGGCCGAATTGCGTGTCGCTCAGCCCCAGATCCTCCTTGATCTGAACGCCGATGATCGAGAAGATCGTCCAGACAGCAAAGCAGACGGTGAACGCAAACGTGCTGAGCCCCAGGGCCCGGTGCTGATCCGAGCGTGAGACACCATCGAGTGTGTGCATGACCTTTTCCTCCGGCCTGTCGTTGCATCCTGCCCGCAACCGGGCTCGGGCCAGTCATGCGGGGGAAGCCGGGAGCAGAGATTTGATCTGGATCAAATATCGAGAAAAACTCTTCAAAATAAATGGCTTACAAAAATCAGTCATGTCAGGAACGCGGTGATGTCAACCCGGTTTAGAGCAGCGATCAAGTGACTTATTGACAATTATCAGCCCACGGGCCGACAAAACGATCAAGGGAGTGATGCCAATGCGAATGGGACTACCCGAGTCGGTGCATCGCGACATCCGGGAGCTGCATCTGTTTCGCGATATGGTCGAATCGCATTTTGCCGACCTGATGCGCGGGGCCTATGTGCAGAACTTTCCGCCGCAGATCCAGCTCATCTCCGAGGGCGAGACGAGCGATTTCCTGCACATCATCCTGTCTGGATCGGTCGATCTGTTCTCGACCTGGAACAAGCGCGAGACCAGCATGGCCACCGTGCGCCCGATCTCGACCTTCATTCTCGCCGCCACCATCCGCGACGCGCCCTATCTCATGTCCGCCCGCACGCTGACAAAGAGCCGGATCGCCCTGATCCCGAGTCAGGACGTGCGCGCCGTGTTCGATGCCGACAATGCCTTTGCCCGCGCCATCGTGGCAGAGCTCGCACAATGCTATCGCTCGATGGTCAAGGCACAAAAGGACCTCAAGCTGCGAACTTCGCTGGAACGGCTGGCCAACTTCCTGCTGCGCCAACAGATACAGTCAGGGGGCGCGGCGACATTCGAACTGGACTTCGAGAAACGCCACCTCGCCGCCGTGCTGGGCATGACGCCGGAAAATCTCAGCCGTGCCTTCAAGGGGCTACAGCCCTACGGCGTCGAGGTCGACGGTATGCAGATCACGATTGCCGATCCCAAGGATCTGGCCGGCTTTGCGAAACCCAATCCTCTGATCGACGACCATTCCACCTGACGGCAGCGCAAGGCGCTGCCAGTCACCACCTCAGCCCCACCGCCGCGCCGATTGCCACGAGTGAACTGGATACTGCACCGACGGACGACGCGACATGCCGCGGGGCCCACACGGCACCCCTCATCCCGCCTTGCCGGCATGGGGCCGCAACATCACCGGCCCATACAGCCCCGCAAACCCGCCGAAACCCGCGATCCAGGCCAGGCCCGACAGGCCACGCAGCCATGCCGCGTGCTCGGGCCAGATACCCGCGCCCACCCGTGCCAGCACCGCAAGGACGAGGGCCGCATAGATGGCGATCGTGCCCGCCCCCGCACTCAGCGTCTGCCCGGTATGGCCCAGCGTCGCGCGCGTCATGACCGACATCGTCATCAGCCCGATCGCGCCCGCCATCCACAAATGCTGCGCCCCGGCCATGCCCAGACCACCGGGCAGGAGAATTTCGGCACCTATCGCCAGCGCACCCAGGGGCAGGAAGGCGTAAGCCACATGCAGCACCGTCACCAGCGGTTCGGCAAGGGTCCGGTGCCCCGCCCAACGCCCCAACCGCAACGCATGCAGCACCCCGGTCAGCACGAGCGCTGCGCCCGTTAACGGGTGCAATGGCTGCACGACCCACAGCACAAGCGCCCCCAGCATCGCGACCAGCGCCGCCTTGTCAAAGCGTTGCATCGGTGGCACGGGCAAGACCGTGCTGCGGCGTTTGACCAGCCAGTTGCGGGTAAAGGACGGCACGACGCG
>JADQCC010000135.1 GCA_016278295.1 Roseovarius sp.
CGGATCGCGCGCACGGTACTGGACAACCGCGCCTTCTGCGTCAACGTCCTGCCCGAGGACGCGGTGGACGTGGCGCGCGCATTTGCCGGCCCGTCGCCCGACGAGCCGGCGGACCGTTTCCGCGACCTCGAGATCGCCTTCGGGGCGCATGGCCCCCTGCTGCCGCGCGCCACGAGCTTTTCCTGCGTGCTGATGGAACACGTGCTGCACAACACCCACGCCATCTGCATCGGCTCGGTCCGCGCGCTGGCGGTGGCCGGGGAAAAGCCGCTCACCTATCTCAGCGGCGACTACCACCGCGTGCGCCCGCACGAGGACTGAGCACCGCCTCTTGCGCCCGCCCCGGCCGCGGTCTAGCACTGCGTGCATGACCGACACCGCCCTCCCCCAAGACGACAGCCGTGCGCGCCGCAACGTGGCCGTGCTCGTGGGTGCACAAGCCGTTCTCGGCGCGCAGATGCCGATGATCTTCGTGGTGGGCGGGCTCGCCGGGCAATCGCTCGCCTCCAACCCCTGTTTCGCGACGCTGCCCATCTCGCTCATCGTGCTGGGCTCGATGCTGTCGGCCACGCCGATGGCGCATGTGATGCAACGGTTCGGGCGGCGCACCGGCTTCTTTCTTGGCGCACTCTTCGGCGCGGTGGGTGGCGCGGTGGGCGCCTGGGGGCTTTATACCGCCTCCTTCCCGCTGTTTCTGCTGGGCAGCTTCCTGACCGGCACCTACATGTCGGCGCAGGGCTTCTACCGCTTCGCCGCCGCCGATACGGCAAGCGACGCGTTCCGTCCCAAGGCGATCTCCTACGTGATGGCGGGCGGACTCCTGAGCGCCATAGTCGGCCCGCAACTGGTCAAGCTCACCTCGATGAGCATGGTGGTCCCGTTTCTCGGCACTTACCTCGCCGTGATCGCGGTCAACCTCGTGGGGGCGCTGCTGTTCCTGCTGCTCGACATCCCGCGTCCGCCGGTGCCCGCACATGACGCGCCGCGCGGGCGCTCGCGGCGCGAACTGCTGAAGACCCCGCGCATCGCCGTGGCGGTGATCTGCGCGACGGTGGCCTATTCGTTGATGAACCTGGTGATGACCTCGACACCACTCGCGGTGGTAGGCTGCGGCTTCACACCCGGCCACGCCGCCGATATCGTTTCGGCGCATGTGCTGGCAATGTATATCCCGTCGTTCTTCACCGGCCATCTGATCGCACGATTTGGGGTCGAGCGGATCCTCGCGACGGGCCTGGTCATTCTCGCAGGCGCGGGCGCAGTGGCGCTCTCGGGTGTGACGATAGACCGGTTCTACGCCGCGCTCATCCTCTTGGGACTAGGCTGGAATTTCGGCTTCATCGGGGCCACGGCCATGCTCGCAGGGGAGCACGAGCCGCATGAACGGGGCCGTGTGCAGGGGATGAACGACCTCATCGTGTTCGGCGGCGTGACCTTCGCCTCGCTCGCCTCGGGCGGGCTGATGAACTGCTCGGGCGGCACGGCAGAGGCCGGCTGGACCGCCGTCAACGTGGCGATGGTGCCGCTCCTCACACTCGCGGGCGGGGCGCTCATCTGGCTGGCAATGCGCCCCCGAACAGCATGAGCGCTGGCGTCGGCGGTGCGCCTTGAGTATTTTTGCCAAGAAGACGTCATGAGGGAGCGCGCATGATCGCCGCGATATGGCACAGCTACCGCCGCCTGCCGCTCTGGGTGCAGCTGTGGGTGGCGGTGATCCTCGTGCCGGTCAACGCCGCGGCGCTAGCCTTCGTGACGCAGCCTTGGGGTGGGTGGATCGCAGCGATGGCGGTGGGCGCAATGCTGCTCAACGGCGCGATCATGCTGGCCGAGCGCGGATTCTCCAAGCTCATGGCGCTGCCGCATGTGGCGATCTGGACACCGATGCTGGTGCTGGTGCTATGGGTGCTGGCACAGGATATTGATCCCGCTTACCGGGGCTATCTGCTGATCCTGCTGGCGGTTGATACGGTGTCGCTGGTCCTTGACGCGCGCGACACGCGCAAATGGCTGTCAGGCGACCGGGAGATCGCCTGACAGGGACCGACCTCAGCCCAGCTTGCGCAGACGCGCCAGAAGGCTCGATGTGTCCCATCGCCCGCCGCCCATCTTCTGCACGTCCTTGTAGAACTGATCGACCAGCGCGGTGACCGGCAGGCTCGCGCCCACCTCGTCGGCGGTATCGAGGCAGATACCCAGATCCTTGCGCATCCAATCCACGGCAAAACCGTGGTTCCACTTGTCGTCGAGCATAGTCTCGTAGCGGTTCGACATTTGCCACGAACCGGCCGCGCCCTGGCTGATGACCTCGACCACCGCGCGCCCGTCGAGCCCCGCCTCCTCCGCGAAATGCAGCGCCTCGCTGAGGCCCTGCACCAGCCCCGCGATGGCAATCTGGTTGGCCATCTTGGTCATCTGGCCCGCGCCACTTTCTCCGATGCGGCGGCAGAGCTTGGCATAGACCGTCATCACCGGCTCGGCGGCGGCATAGATGCCTTCGTCGCCGCCGCACATGATCGAAAGCTGCCCGTTCTCGGCCCCCGCCTGCCCACCGGAGACCGGCGCATCGACAAAGCCCACGCCGCGCGCCTGCGCCGCCGAATAGAGCTCGCGGGTGACCTTCGCCGACACTGTTGTGTGATCGACGAAGATCGCGCCCTCCGCCATGCCGGCAAACGCTCCGTCATCGCCCAGACAGACGCTGCGCAGGTCATCATCGTTGCCGACACAGGCCATCACGAATTCGGCGCCCTGCGCCGCCTCGCGCGGTTTGGGCGCGGACCGTCCGCCATGCTCGCTCACCCACTTGTCGGCCTTGGCCGCGGTGCGATTGAAAACGCAGACCTCGTGACCCGCCGCCTGAAGATGCCCGGCCATCGGATAGCCCATGACGCCCAATCCCAGAAATGCAAGTTTGGCCATGTCGCTTTCCTCCTGTCGTGTGCCCATTGTCTCGTCCCGGATTTCTGACTATCCCCGGCGGGGATGCAAGCACAAACTCAGAAAGGCACCACCCATGCCGGTGATCCTTAAATGGCTGTTGCGTGCCGCGGGCGGGCTGGTTGCGCTGGCGCTGGTGGCGGTGGTGCTCGTCTACATTCTGCTCGCTCGATCACTGCCGGATTATGACAAGCGGCTCGCCGTCGAGGGTATTTCCAGCCCGGTCGAAATCGTGCGCGACAACGCCAACGTGCCGCACATCTTCGGAGAAACGGACGCCGACACCTTCTTCGCCCTCGGCTATGCCCATGCGCAGGATCGGCTGTGGCAAATGACGATGATGCGCCGCACTGTGCAGGGGCGGCTGTCGGAGGTGTTCGGGCCGCGTACGGTCAAGATCGACACGATGATGCGGCGCTTCGACCTCTACAATCTGGCGCGCGCCTCGGTGGCGGCGCAGGATGCCGATACGCTCGCAGCGCTCAAGGCGTATTCCGACGGAGTCAACGCGCGCCTGACCGAGATCAATCGTGATGCTCTGGGGCGCGGCGCGCCCGAGTTGTTCATCTTCAACGCCCCCATCGCACCGTGGCAGCCCGCCGATTCCATCGCGCTGATCAAACTGATGGCGGTACAGCTCTCGGGTCAATTGAGCGAAGAGGTGCTGCGCGCACGCACCTCGCTCGCGCTGGAGGATCAGGACCGGCTCGACGATATCCTGCCCGACGCGCCCGGCAGCGGCATTGCGGCGCTGCCCGATTACGCCAGCCTGTTCCCGGGCGCGCAATTCGCGCAAGCAGCAGATGCGGGCTCACGCGCCGATCCGCTCTCGCCATTCAGGGCACGCGCCTTCGCCGGAGCATCGAATGCCTGGGCCGCGGCGCCGTCGCGTTCGGCCTCGGGCGGTACGCTTCTGGCAAACGATCCGCACCTGGGCTTTTCCGCGCCGTCGATCTGGTATCTCGCGCGGCTCGAACTCGAGACAGGCGGGGTGATCGGCGGCACCATTCCCGGCATACCCGCCATCCTGACCGGGCGCAGCGCGCGGCTTGGCTGGGGGCTGACCTCGTCCTACCTCGACGATCAGGATGTATTCATCGAACGGCTCAACCCGGAAAATCCGAACCAGTACCTGACGCCCGATGGCTGGGCTCCCTTTCGCACCGCGCGCTCGATCGTCGAGGTCAAGGGCACCGACCCGGTTACCCTCACGCTGCGCTGGACCGAGAACGGCCCGGTGCTGCCCGGCAGCCATTACAACCTCGGCGAGGTCACGCCGCAGGGGCACGTAGCATCCGTCTCGTGGACCGCGCTTTCGGGCGAGGACACCACGATGACCGCCGCCATGCAGCTGATGCGGGCCGGGTCGGCCGAAGAGGCAATCGAGAGCACACGGCTCTTCGTCGCGCCATCGCAGAACCTGATGCTCGCCGACAAGACCGGCATCGCGCTCAAGCTCATCGGGGCCATGCCCCGCCGCGACGCGCGCCACGAAAGCAAAGGCCGCATGCCCGCGCGCGGCTGGATCGCCGAAAACCGCTGGCAGGGAATGCTGCCAACCGCGGCGAACCCGGAATTCATCGCCCCCTCCGGCGGTATCCTCGGCAATACCAACAACAAGATCGTGGACCGCCCCTTTCCCATGCATGTGAGCTACAACTGGGGCGACACGCAACGCATCCATCGCTGGCGCGAACTGATGCAGCGGCGCGAGGTGCATACGCGCGACAGCTTCATTGAGGCACAGCTCGACACCGTGAGCTTTACCGCGCGCTCACTCCTGCCACTCATCGGGGCGAACCTGTGGTTCACCGGCGAGGCCGCCCCTGACGGCACACCCGAGCGCCTGCGCCAGCGCGCGCTCGAACTGCTCGCCGACTGGAACGGAGAAATGAACGAGCACCTGCCCGAACCGCTCATCTACGCAGCGTGGATGCGGGCGCTGATGGAGCGGCTGATCGAAGACGACCTGGGGCCGCTGGCGGATAAATTCGACCACCCCGACCCAGTCTTCATCGAGCGGGTGTTCCGCGATGTGGACGGCGCGTCAGCCTGGTGCGATGTCCGACAATCCGCCGCGCGCGAGACCTGCACGGACATCGCGCGCATGGCCCTCGACGACGCGCTCGTGTGGATATCCGAGCGCTATGGCCGCTCGCTGGAGAGCCTGCGCTGGGGCGACGCCCACCAGGCCACGCAGGATCATCCGGTTCTGGGCGATGTGCCGCTGCTGCGCTACTTCGTCAACATCCGCCAGTCCACCTCGGGCGGCGACAACACGTTGATGCGCGGTCGCACGCGCGGTGGCGACGGGCCGAACCCCTTCGCCAACGTGCATGGCGCAGGCTATCGCGGCGTCTACGATTTCGCCGATCCCGACAGCAGCGTGTTCATCATCTCCACCGGCCAGTCGGGCCATTTCCTCAGCCGCTATTATGACGATCTCGCCCAGCTCTGGCGGCGTGGCGAATACATCCCGATGTCACTCGACGAGGGGCTCGCGCGGGCCGCTGCGGTCGGGGTGACGGTGCTGGAACCGCGCGGGCCGTGAATGCTGACGGGCCGCGCCGGTGGTCCCGACGCGGCCCCCG
>JADQCC010000316.1 GCA_016278295.1 Roseovarius sp.
GTAATCGGGGCGGAAATCATGGCCCCATTGGCTCACGCAATGCGCCTCGTCCACAGCAATCAGACCGACGCCAATGCGCCGCAGCATCCCGATCGCCGCACCGGCGGCGAGCCGTTCCGGCGCGATATAAAGCAGCTTGAGCCGCCGCTCCTCGAGCGCGGCCCAGACCTCGGCCGTCTCTTCCTCGGTATTGCCGGAGGTGAGAGCGCCCGCCGCGACCCCTGCCGCGCGCAAGGCCCGCACCTGGTCGCGCATCAGCGCGATGAGCGGCGAGATGACCACCGTCACCCCATCCCGCATCAACGCAGGTAACTGGAAACACAGGGATTTGCCGCCCCCCGTGGGCATGATCGCGAGCGTGTTGCACCCGGTGGCAACAGTATGAACGATCTCTTCCTGCCCGGGACGGAACGCATCGAACCCGAAGACATCGCGCAAAAGCGTGGCAGCGCTCGGCATGGCGGTCCTGTAAGATTTTATTGTCTGCTCTTACCGGAAGTGTTTCACACTAAGATTCGGTGAACAAGACCTTGTCTCAGTAAAACGCCGCCGCATTATTCATCAGGATGATCCGCAACGCGTAGACCCCGATCAGCACCACCAGCGGCGCGAGGTCGACGCCCCCCATATTCGGCAGGATGCGACGCACCGGGGTATATAGCGGTTCGAGCAGCCGGTTGAGCGCGTACCAGATCTGCGCCACCAGTTGCTGCCGCAGGTTCAGCACCTGAAAATTGATGAGCCAGGACATGATGACATGCGCGATAACGAAGAACCACAGCACATCGAGCAGCAGCATCAGGATCTGGAAAAGCGATTGCATGGTGGCCTGGCCCTCTTGTCTGAACGACCCAAGACCTATGCGGGCATGCGCCCGAGCGCAAGCCTGACGCGCGGTCGCGGTTGACGAGGCGTCACCCGCCTGCCAAGGCCGCGTCGAACAAACCGGAGACGCCCCAATGTATCCCGTCATTCGCCTGGCGTGGCAGCTCTGGCGCCATCGCAACGACCCGCCGCTGCCGGTCACCGGCACCCATGTGTCGCACCATACCTGTCTGCCGTGGGATATCGACCTGTGGCGCGAGCTCAACAATGGGCGCACGCTGACCCTCTATGACCTCGGCCGCATCCCGCTCGCGGGCCGCATCGGGCTGATCGCGGTCTTGCGGCGCGAACGCTGGGGACTGACGATGGCAGGGGCGAGCGTGCGATATCGCCGCCGCGTCCGCATGTTCGACCGGATCGAGATGCGCTCGCGGTTGTTGTCGTGGGATGCGCGGTTCATGTATCTCGAGCAATCCATGTGGCGGCGCGACGGAGAGTGCGCCAACCACATCCTCTACCGTGCGGCTGTGACCGGGCGCGACGGGATCGTTCCACCCGCCGAGGTGCTGGATGCGCTCGGGCACCCCGAACACACCGCGCCGCCCCTGCCCGGCTGGGTCCAAGCGTGGATCGAAGCCGATGCCGCACGCCCCTGGCCACCGATGCAAGACGCCGCGCAGGAATAGCTTGCCAGCCCACGCCCGAGCCTGTCTTATCGCGGAAAACGGGCGGGGGACGACATGATGGCGGAGATCTCGACGCGCAAGCGCATCTGGGGCTGGTTTTTCTTCGACTGGGCGAGCCAGCCTTATCACACGCTGCTCATCACCTTCGTCTTTGGCCCCTATTTTGCCTCTGTCGCCGCCGAATATTACATGAACGCAGGCCTCGCCGAGCAGGCGGCGGACGCGCGCGCGCAGGCGCTGTGGTCCACCGGGCTGACGGTCAGCGGGCTGATCATCGGGCTTGGTGCGCCGATCATGGGGGCATTCGCCGACACCACCGGGCGGCGACTTCCGTGGATCGTGGTGTTCTCGCTGATGTATGTGGTGGGCGCGTCGGCGATATGGGGGATGATGCCCGACGGGTCGAACCTGTGGTTCGGCCTTTTCGCCTTCGGCCTCGGCTTCATCGGGGCGGAATACGCGCTCGTCTTCATCAATTCGCAGCTTCCCTCGCTCGGCTCCGAGGAAGAGGTCGGTGCGCTCTCGGGCTCGGGCTTTGCCTTCGGTTACGCGGGCGGGGTGCTGTCGCTGCTGCTCATGCTCGCGCTCTTCGTCGAGCAACCGAGCGGCAAGACGCTGATCGGGTTCGATCCGGCCTTTGGGCTTGACGCCGCGACGCGCGAGGGGACGCGCTTTGTCGGGCCCTTTACGGCACTGTGGTTCGCGCTCTTCATGATCCCCTATTTCCTGTGGGTGCGCGATACCGGCCCGCCGCGGCAGGAGCGCGGGATCGGTGACGCACTCGGGCTTTTGATCAAGACGATCAAGGGCTTGCGCCATCGCCTGAGCCTGAGCGCCTATCTGGGCTCGTCGATGTTCTACCGCGATGCGCTCAACGGGCTTTACGGCTTCGGCGGCACCTACGCGATCCTCGTGCTCAACTGGTCGATCACCTCGGTGGGTATTTTCGGCATCATCGGCGCGATCTCGGCGGCGCTGTTCAGTTGGCTGGGCGGCAAGCTGGACGCACGCTTCGGCCCCAAGCCGGTGATCATCACCGCTATCTGGGGGCTGATCGCGGTCTGTGTCACCGTGGTGGGGATGGATCGCAGCCAGGTCTTCGGCGTGCCGCTGGCCGAGGGCTCGGCCCTGCCCGACGCGATCTTCTTCGGCTGCGGCGTCTTGATCGGGGGCCTTGGCGGCACGCTTCAGGCGGCGAGCCGCACGCTCATGGTGCGCCACACCGATCCCGCCGCCCCGACCGAGAATTTCGGGCTTTACGGGCTGTCGGGGCGGGCCACCGCCTTTCTCGCCCCGGCCCTGATCGGCCTCGTCACCACCATATCGGGCAGCGCGCGGATCGGCATCGCGCCGGTCATCGGGCTTTTCGTGATCGGGTTGTTGCTGTTAGGATGGGTCAGGTCCGAGGGAGATCGCATATCGTGAGACGCATCGCCACACTCGTCGCATCACTGACGCTTGTCGGGTGCACGGATACGCAGGAGCGCGCGCGCGCCCCCGGCATCCTGTCGAGCCAGAGCATACCTGCCTCTATGCAAGGCGTTCATGCCAAACAACTTTTCGGTGCACATCAGCGGAGCAGCGAGCACGCGCCCGCCGCCTATGGCAGCTATGCCAAGGGTTGTCTCGCCGGGGGAGCGGCCCTGCCCGAAAGCGGCCCCACCTGGCAAGCCATGCGCCTGAGCCGAAACCGCAACTGGGGCCACCCGGAAACCATTGATTTCATTCAAGACCTGTCACGAAACGCCGCAAAGCAACCGGGCTGGAACGGGCTTTACGTCGGCGATATCAGCCAGCCGCGCGGCGGGCCGATGCTGTCGGGACATCGCAGCCACCAGGTGGGGCTGGATGCAGATATCTGGCTACGGCCCGCCGGCGACCTGACGCTGAACCGCGCGGCGCGCGAAAATATCTCTTCGATTTCAATGAGAAGGGCCAGTGGCGCCTATACCAACGGCAACTGGACCCGCGCCCATCACGAGATCGTAAAGGCCGCGGCCAAGGACCCGCGCACGGCGCGCATCTTTATTTTCCCCGGGGCCAAGGTGCAGATGTGCAAGGATGAAACCGGGGATCGCGCCTGGCTGCGCAAGGTGCGGCCGTGGTGGGGGCACCACTACCATTTCCATGTTCGGCTAAATTGTCCTGAAAATACAAATGGTTGCGTGGAGCAGGCCGCACCACCGCCCGGCGATGGCTGTGCCGAGGCCGAAGAGTGGGTGCGCAACATCCTGAACCCGCCGCCACCCGACCCGAACGCCCCCAAGCCCAAGCCCCGGCGCGAGCTGACGATGGCCGACCTGCCGCGCCAATGCGTGGCGGTGCTGCAAGGCCAATGACGCAGCATCCTGCGTCGGATTTTTCCCCCGCCACATGATTTTGTTTTGACATGGGCAGAATTTGTGGCACGCTTGTCTCAGGTTCAACAAGCGAAAGGAGGTGGTCCAGTGTCTATAGAGGTATTGGAGCGAGGTGTCGGGACAGTCCGGGAGGCCGCCGTCCAGGGCAGCCCCGAGGCGTAAGCCGCCCGGATTGGCGCGTGCCTGACCGGCCCGCCTCCGTGACTTCTGGAGGGCCGTCCCGAACCGGGGCGGCCCTTTTCAACCTGTAGGTTCGCGGCTCGAACCGCACGGTTCATGCCGCCCTGCGCACGCCGCGTTAACCGGATCTGCCCATGCTGAGGATTACCGACGAGATCGCCATCGAGGATTGGGAGCTGACCGAGCAGTTCATCCGCGCCTCTGGTCCCGGCGGGCAGAACGTCAACAAGGTGGCGAGCGCGGTCGAGTTGCGCTTTGAGGCCGATCGCTCGCCCAACCTGCCCGGCCCCGTGAAGGCGCGGCTGCGGCGGCTGGCGGGGCGGCGCTGGACCAAGGAAGGCGCGGTGGTGCTGCAATGCGACGAGACCCGCAGCCAGACCCGCAACCGCGAGATCGTGCGCGACCGGCTGGCCGACCTGATCCGGCAGGCCACGGTCAAGCCCAAGCGCCGCATCCCGACGCGCGTCTCGGCCAACCAGAAGCGCAAGCGCGTGGCGGCCAAGAAGACGCGCGGCGAGATCAAGGCGCTGCGGGGGCGCGTGGACGGCGAGGAGTGAGGGGCCAGGCCCATTGAAGGCGATACCATGAATTGGCACATGCCGGACGAAGGAGGCGGTTCATGCCTCGCAAACCCCTGTCGTCTTCGGCGATCATTTCAACGCGATCATCGTCCCCGCCGTGGAAGGCGGGCTGACAAAACCTGTTGATTTCGATGATTTTCCATCCGGGATATATGGCAAGCACCTGCCATGAAGGCGCCAGAGTGGACAGGCAGCGCCCTATTCGGCCGCATCGCGCGGGCTGAATCGCGTGCAGAGCTGGCCGATCTCGAACGGCGCGAGGCTCATCGCGACGCAGGCGCAATAGCCGCCATCGCCGCGCGATTCGTAGTGGTCGCAACGGCCGCAGGTGCCCACGCAGGCGCCGCCCCGCGCGCCCGCGAGATGTGCTGACAGTTCGGGCAGGATACGCGCCAGCGCCGCGCGGTCGGCCTGTGGCAAATGGTCGATCGCCGCCATCAGGTGCCGCAGCGGATCGGCGGCGAGCATCTCGTGCCCCTCTGCCGTCACCTCGAAGCGCACGCTGCGCCCGTCGCTCTCGGACCGGCGGCGCGCCAGCAGGCCGCGCGTTTCCAGCGTCTTGATCGTCTGCGAGGCGGTGCCCCGCGTCGTCGCCTGGAAGCTGGCGAAGGCCGAGGGCGTGCGCGAGGCCCGGTTGGCGCGCGCGAAGAAACGCAGCGCCGTCCATTGCGCGGCGGTGAGGCGCGCGGGGCCGCCCTCTTCGCCGCGCGCCGAGCGCCCGACATGCACGAGCAGTTCGGCCAGCGTGGCGGGCGCGGCCTCGGCAGGATCGGCGGGGGGGATGTCGGATCGGCTCATGGGAGAGTAAT
>JADQCC010000229.1 GCA_016278295.1 Roseovarius sp.
GGGCGGCGGCGGGGGCCGGTTTCGGGGCGGAGCCGGCGCGTGCCACGTCCTCTTTCATCACGCGGCCGTCGCGGCCGGAGCCCTCGACCTGATCGCGGCTGATGCCCGCCTCGGCCATCGCCTTTTTCGCCGAGGGGGCATCCTCGACATCCTTGCCCGAGGATTTTGCGGGGGATTTTGCGGAGGATTTGGCCGAGGTTTTGGCGGGGGCGTCACCGTCGCCCTCGCTGGCCTTGGCGGGGGCCGCCGCGCCCGCGCCCGAGGACATGAGCGCGAGCTTGCCGCCCGCCTGCACGGTCTCGCCCTCGGCGGCCAGGATTTCCGTCAGCGTGCCAGCGGCGGGGGCGGGCACCTCGACCGAGACCTTGTCGGTCTCAAGCTCGCACAGCATCTCGTCGGCCTCGACGGCATCACCCACCGCCTTGAACCATGTGGCGACGGTGGCCTCGGTCACGCTCTCGCCGAGGGTGGGGACCATGACGTCGATGCTCTGGCCGGAGCCGCCGCCGCTGTCCTTCGGGGCCTCGGCCTCGGTTTTCCTGTCTTCCTTGGGGGCGGGTTTGCCCGCGCCTGCGGTGATGGTGGCGAGCAGGGCATCGACGCCCACGGTTTCGCCCTCCTGCGCGACGATCTCGCCCAGCGTGCCGGCGGCGGGGGCGGGCACCTCGACCGTTACCTTGTCGGTTTCCAGCTCGCACAGCATCTCGTCGGCGGCGACGCTGTCGCCGGGTTTCTTGAACCAGGTGGCGACGGTCGCCTCGGAGACGGATTCGCCCAGGGTGGGGACACGGACTTCGGTGCTCATCACTTATTTCCCTTCGATGGTCAGCGCGGCATCCACCAGCGCCTCTTGTTGTGCTTTGTGCTGCGTTGCGAGGCCCGTGGCGGGCGAGGCGGCGGCGGGGCGCCCGGCGTATTGGGGCCGCTTGTGCCTGGCCTTGATGCGGGTGAGAACCCATTCGATATTCGGCTCGATGAACGACCAGGCGCCCTGGTTCTTGGGCTCTTCCTGGCACCAGACCATTTCCGCCTGCTTGAAGCGCTCCAGCTCCTTGACCATCGACATGGCCGGGAAGGGGTAGAACTGCTCTATCCGCATCAGGTAGACATCGTCGATGCCGCGCTTGTCGCGCTCTTCGAGCAGGTCGTAATAGACCTTGCCCGAGCACATGACCACGCGCTTTATCTTCTTGTCGGGGACAAGCTCTGTGTCGGAATTGCCGTATTGGGCATCGTCCCACAGCACCCGGTGAAACGACGAGCCGGTGGTGAAATCCGCCGCGGTCGAGACCGCCATCTTGTGCCGCAGGAGCGATTTCGGCGTCATCAGGATGAGCGGCTTGCGGAAGGTGCGGTAAAGCTGGCGGCGCAGGATGTGGAAGTAGTTGGCCGGGGTGGTGCAGTTGGCCACGATCCAGTTGTCGCCGCCGCACATCGTCAGGAACCGTTCCAGCCGGGCCGAGGAGTGTTCGGGGCCCTGCCCTTCGTAGCCGTGGGGCAGCAGGCAGACGAGGCCCGACATGCGCAGCCATTTCGATTCGCCCGAGGAAATGAACTGGTCGAACATGATCTGCGCGCCGTTGGCGAAATCGCCGAACTGCGCCTCCCACAGGGTGAGGGCCTTGGGCTCGGCGAGGGAATAGCCGTATTCGAACCCGAGCACGGCGTATTCCGAGAGCATCGAGTCGATGACCTCGTATTGCGCCTGGCCCTCGCGGATATCGTTGAGCGGGTAGTAGCGGTCCTCGGTCTCCTGGTCGATCAGGCCGGAATGGCGCTGGCTGAAGGTGCCGCGGGTGCTGTCCTGACCCGAGAGGCGGACGCGGTAGCCCTCGGTCAGCAGCGAGCCGAAGGCGATCGCCTCGGCGGTGGCCCAGTCAAAGCCCTCGCCGGTCTCGAACATCCGGGCCTTGGCGTCGAGCAGGCGGCCCACGGTCTTGTGCAGGTTGAAGCCTTCGGGCGCGCGGGTCAGCGCGGCGCCGATCTCCTTGAGCGTTTCGGGCTTGATCGAGGTCTCGCCGCGCTCGTAATCGCCCTTGTGGGGGTTCAGGTCGGACCACACGCCGTCGAGCCAGTCGGCCTTGTTGGGGCGATAGTCCTTGCCCGCCTCGAACTCGTCGGCGAGATGCGACTGGAACGCCGCCTTCAAGTCCTCGACCTCGCCCTCGGGGATGAGGCCGTCCTGCACCAGCCGGTCGGTATAGAGGGCGAGCGTGGTTTTCTGCTGCTTGATCTTCTTGTACATCAGGGGGTTGGTGAACATCGGCTCGTCCCCCTCGTTATGGCCGAAGCGGCGGTAGCAGATGATGTCGATGACCACGTCCTTGTGGAATTTCTGGCGAAATTCCGTGGCGACGCGGGCGGCGTGGACCACCGCCTCGGGGTCGTCGCCGTTGACGTGGAAGATCGGCGCCTCGACCATCAGCGCGATATCGGTGGGATAGGGCGAGGAGCGCGAGAAGTGCGGTGCCGTGGTAAAGCCGATCTGGTTGTTGACCACGATGTGCATGGTGCCGCCGGTGCGGTGCCCCTTGAGCCCCGACAGGCCGAAGCACTCTGCCACCACGCCCTGCCCGGCAAAGGCCGCGTCGCCATGCAGCAGGATGGGCAGCACCTTGGTGCGCTCGGTGTCGTTCAACTGGTCCTGCTTGGCGCGGACCTTGCCGATGACCACCGGGTTCACCGCTTCGAGGTGCGAGGGGTTGGCGGTGAGCGACAGGTGCACGGTGTTGCCGTCGAACTCGCGGTCGTGGCTGGCGCCGAGGTGGTATTTCACGTCGCCCGATCCGTCGACATCCTCGGGTTTGAAGCTGCCGCCCTGGAACTCGTGGAACAATGCGCGATAGGGCTTGCCCATCACGTTGGCGAGGACGTTCAGCCGCCCGCGGTGCGGCATGCCGATGACGATGTCCCGCACGCCGAGCTGGCCGCCGCGCTTGATGATCTGCTCCATCGCCGGGACCAGGCTCTCGGCTCCGTCGAGGCCGAAGCGCTTGGTGCCCATGTATTTGACATGGAGGTATTTCTCGAAACCCTCGGCCTCGACCATCTTGTTCAGGATTGCCTTGCGGCCGTTGCGGGTAAAGCTGATTTCCTTGTCGTAGCCCTCGATCCGTTCCTTGAGCCAGCCGGATTGCTCGGGATCGGAGATGTGCATGTATTGCAGCGCGAAGGTGCCGCAATAGGTGCGCTTTACGATGGCGAGAATCTCGCGCAGCGACGCGACCTCGAGCCCGAGCACGTTGTCGATAAAGATCGGACGGTCCATGTCGCCCTCGGTGAACCCGTAGGATTTCGGGTCGAGCTCGGGGCGGTGGCCGTGATCGCGCAGGCCAAGCGGGTCAAGCTCTGCGATGAGGTGGCCGCGGATACGGTAGGCGCGGATTAGCATGAGCGCGCGCACCGAGTCGAGGACCGCGCGCTTGATCGCCTCGTCGGTGACCTCGACGCCCTTGTCGGCGGCCTTGGCGGCGATCTTCTTGCCAGCGTCCTTTAGCTCTGCCTCGGCGGGCCATTCGCCGGTCAGCGCGGCGGTCAGGTCGTCGGCGGGCTGCGGCGGCCAGTCGCCGCGCGCCCAGGAGGGGCCGGCGGCCTCGCGCGTCACCTCTGATCCGGGATCGCCCAGATCGTCGAAGAACGTCTTCCACGCCTCGTCCACCGCACCGGGATCGCTGGCGTAGCGTGCGTAGAGTTGCTCGAGATACTCGGCGTTGTGCCCCTGCATGAAGGAGGAGGCGTGGAACTGGTCGTTGGAAGATTGGTCGGTCATGATGGCACCTCGGAGGAGCTTGGAACCTTGCGTGTCTGGGCAGGCCGGGGATGCCCCGGCCCGCCGAATGCGTCACCCGATCGCTTCGAGCACGGCCTCGCCCAGACCGGCGGGGCTATCGGCGACGACGATCCCGGCGGAGCGCATCGCCTCGATCTTGTCGTCGGCGCCGCCCTTGCCGCCCGCGACGATGGCGCCGGCGTGGCCCATGCGGCGGCCCGGAGGGGCGGTGCGCCCGGCGATGAAACCGGCAACCGGCTTCTTGCGGCCCTTCCTGGCCTCGTCTTTCAGGAACTGTGCGGCGTCCTCTTCGGCGGAGCCGCCGATTTCGCCGATCATGATGATGCTCTCGGTCTCGTCATCGGCGAGGAACCATTCCAGCACGTCGATATGCTCGGTTCCCTTGATCGGGTCGCCGCCGATGCCGATGCAGGTGGATTGCCCGAGGCCCGCATCGGTGGTCTGCTTGACCGCCTCGTAGGTGAGCGTGCCGGAGCGCGAGACCACGCCGCAGGAGCCGCGCTTGTGGATATGGCCGGGCATGATGCCGATCTTGCAGGCGTCGGGCGTAATGATGCCGGGGCAGTTGGGGCCGATCAGGACCGATTTGCTGTCCATCAGCGCGCGCTTGACGCGCATCATGTCGAGCACGGGGATGCCCTCGGTGATGCACACGATCAACTCCATCTCGGCGTCGAGCGCCTCGAGGATGGAATCGGCGGCAAAGGGCGGGGGCACGTAGATGACGGAGGCGTTGGCCCCTGTCGCGTGTTTCGCCTCATGCACCGAGTTGAACACCGGCAGGTCGAGATGCGTGGTGCCGCCCTTGCCGGGGGTCACGCCGCCGACCATCTGCGTGCCATAGGCGATGGCCTGTTCGGAGTGGAACGTGCCCTGGCTTCCGGTGAGCCCCTGACAGATGACCTTGGTTTCCTTGTTTACGAGGACTGCCATTTCTCTGGCTCCTTCCTTTGGTGTTGCTGTTTGTCGTCAGGAGCGCCTGGGCGACGCGCCTTGCATGGGTGGATCAGGGGGCCTTCTTCTCGGCTGCATGTCGGTCCAGAGCCTCGACCACCTGCGCGCGCGACCACAGGCCCATCGACCGCTGACGGCGGCCGCGGGCGGTGTCGAGAAACGCGGGGTCAAGATTGATTTCCCCGGTTTCGGGGATGGTCTCCAACGGGTCGGGCAGGTTGAACGGCGCAATGCACGGGTTGAAGGGCGCAAAGCCGCCATTCTTGTTCAGCCGTCGGTTCACCGGCGTGTGGTGGATGCTGGTGAGCAGGTACGGGATGCCGCTCTCCACGAAATTCTCGAAGAATTTCCAGCGCAGCCACCACTTGAGGTGAAACAGGCAATCACGGCACATCATCATGTCGACCCGTGGCAAGGGGTCGGCGGTGATGTCGAGATGGACGAATTCGCGGCCCGGACCCGCGTGTTGGGCAGCCACCGCATCGAGCACGTCGCGGGCGATATCGGCGCCGATGTAATGGACATCGCCCAGATCGACATGCTGCATCCAGAACCAGTCGCCGCAGGGCGCGTCGAGGAAGCGGCGCACGTTGTGGCGTGCCAGCAGCCCCGGTAGCGCGGCGCGCAGGGCGCTCGTGGCCTCGAGCGTGGAGCCCGAGCCGGAGCGCGATTCGACCTTACGCCCCGACCAGTCCTTGGCCTCGAATTCCGATCTCAGAGCGTCACGCATGGGATGCCCCTTCCGCCTCTGGCCGCGGCGCGCCGCGTACTCACCCCTTCACCGCCTTCACGATCTTCTGGGCGCCATACGCGATGGCCTGTTCGGAGTGGAAGGTGCCTTGCGAGCCGGTGAGGCCCTGACAGATGACACGGGTGGTTTGGTCTACGAGTACGGCCATGTGTTTGGCTCCTTAGTTAATTACTGTGACGCGGAAAGAACGCTGGCTTAGCCGCTCAAAGAAAAGTCGCGTTCCGTCGCGTGCGCCATGAAGCTGGTAAAACTTTCCAACGGCATCCTTGGCTCGGATCCGAAGAAGCATTTTGTCTTCTGCAATGTCGGTCTCGAATTTTCCCACACCATCTAGATCAACCTCAATGGGGTTGCCGGAGTACGATTTATTGCCGCCCCCTAGTGCATCTTTTGGAAATAACTCTGCGATTTGACGAACGGGAATGTGGCTATTGTCGATATTCCCGTTCGTGATTCTTATCGCAAGACCGTCCACGCGTGAGGACATTTCAATTTACCCCTTCACAGCCTTCACGATCTTCTGGGCGCCGTCCTTGAGGTCGTCGGCGGCGATCACGTCGAGGCCGGAGGTGTTGATGATCTCCTTGCCTTTTTCCACGTTCGTGCCTTCGAGACGGACCACCAGCGGCACCTTGAGGCCCACCTCTTTCACCGCGGCGACCACGCCCTCGGCGATCACGTCGCAGCGCATGATGCCGCCGAAGATGTTGACCAGGATGCCCTTGACGTTGGAATCCGAGGTGATGATCTTGAACGCCTCGGTGACCTTTTCCTTGGTCGCGCCGCCGCCCACGTCGAGGAAGTTGGCAGGCTCGGCGCCGTAGAGCTTGATGATATCCATCGTGGCCATCGCGAGGCCCGCGCCGTTGACCATGCAGCCGATCTCGCCGTCGAGGGCGATGTAGTTGAGATCATATTTGGAGGCTTCGAGCTCCTTGGGATCTTCTTCGGTGGTGTCGCGCAGCTCGGCGATGTCGGAGTGGCGGTAGATGGCGTTGGAATCAAAACCCATCTTGGCATCCAGGCACTTGAGATCGCCCTTGTCGGTAACGATGAGCGGGTTGATCTCGAGCATCTCCATGTCCTTTTCGATGAACATGCGGTAGAGCGTGCCCATCAGCGCCACGCATTGCTTGACCTGCGGGCCCCTGAGGCCGAGGGAAAAGGCGATGCGGCGGCCGTGGAACGGCTGATAGCCGGTCGCCGGGTCGACCGAGAAGCTGAGGATTTTCTCGGGTGTCCTGGCGGCGACCTCCTCGATATCCATGCCGCCCTCGGTGGAGGCGACGAAGCTCACCCGGCTGGTGCCGCGATCCACGAGCAGGGCGAGGTACATCTCTGTCTCGATGCCCGACCCGTCCTCTATATAGATGCGGTTGACCTGCTTGCCCGCGGGGCCGGTCTGCTTGGTCACGAGCGTGCGCCCGAGCATCCGGCGCGCCTCTTCGGCGGCCTCTTCGACGGATTTGGCAAGGCGCACGCCGCCCGCCTCGCCGGCGCCGGCCTCCTTGAACGTGCCCTTGCCGCGTCCGCCCGCGTGAATCTGTGCCTTGACGACCCAAAGCGGCCCGTCGAGCGCGCCTGCTGCGGTCTTGGCCTCTTCGCCGCGCAGGACCACGCGACCATCCGACACCGGCGCGCCAAAAGAGCGCAGGAGCGCCTTGGCCTGATACTCGTGGATATTCATGAAACTGTCCCGTTTTGCTGCGATTAACACAGGTATAGGCACAGATTCGTGCGCGCATTAAATGGTTTTTTGCGCTTTCGCGGCAATTGGGGCAAATTTCGAGGTTTTGTGATCACGGCGGCAAATCGTGTGATCACAAACGCGGCTGAAGGGAATTTATCCAGCCTGAAATGAATCGGGGCTGGAAATTATCCAGCCCCGAACCACATATAGCGGTCGATCTGTCAGGCGAGCGAGCCGTCGATGCCCTTGCAGGCCTCCACGAGGCCCTTTACCGCGTCGACGGATTTGTCGAACATCGACTGCTCTTCCTTGTTGAGCTTGATCTCGACGATGCGCTCGATGCCGCCATCGCCGATCACAGTGGGCACGCCGACATACATGCCCTTGACCCCGAACTCGCCGCTGCAATGGGCGGCGCAGGGCAGGACGCGCTTCTGGTCCTTGAGATACGCCTCGGCCATCTCGATCGCGGCGGTCGCGGGGGCGTAGAAGGCCGATCCGGTCTTGAGCAGGCCGACGATTTCGGCACCGCCGTCGCGGGTACGTTGCAGGATGGCGTCGAGCTTTTCCTGCGTTGTCCAGCCCATCTCGATCAGGTCCGGCAGCGGGATGCCCGCCACGGTGGAATAGCGCACCGAAGGCACCATCGTATCGCCATGCCCGCCAAGCACGAAGGCCGACACGTCGCGCATCGAGACGCCGAATTCGAGGCTGAGGAAGTGACGGAAGCGCGCGCTGTCGAGCACACCGGCCATGCCGCAGACCTTGTTCGCGGGCAGGCCGGAGAATTTCTGGAGCGCCCAGACCATCGCGTCGAGCGGGTTGGTGATGCAGATGACAAAGGCGTCGGGCGCGTTGGCGGCGATGCCCTCGCCCACCGATTTCATCACCTTGAGATTGATGCCCAAGAGGTCATCGCGGCTCATTCCCGGCTTGCGCGGGATACCGGCGGTGACGATGCAGACATCCGCGCCGGCGATGTCGGCATAGTCCTGCGTGCCCTTGAGATTGGCGTCAAAGCGCGCCGAGGGGCCGGATTCGGCGATGTCGAGCGCCTTGCCTTCGGGGGTGCCTTCGGCGATGTCGAAAAGGACGACGTCGCCGAGTTCCTTGAGCGCCGCGAGATGGGCGAGCGTGCCGCCGATCTGTCCGGCGCCGATCAGCGCGATCCTGGGTCTGGCCATTGGATTTGTCTCCGTGGGTTGCAAAGCTGCGCCCGGGCGTAGTCCGAAACGCCGCCCCATGCAAGCCCGCCGCACTGCGGCGGATCGCGGCGACGGGGATTTGTATGCGGCTGCATGCCGGAAAATGGGCGCCGAACCGGAGAGTTGAGAGGCATGGTCGGCTTATTTGCCCCCGCTCGAATGCGGCCTGCTGTGTCGCGGGCCAATGCCGGTACTTTAAATGCAAAAATCGCCGCTGCCGACGGTAGAGATGGCATGGGCATCAAGATTTTGGTATCCCATCCGGGAAATTTTGGTATACCAAACGAGAAAAGCCGATCGCGTCGCGATGGGGCGTGACGGCGCAAGCGGCTGCCATCTCGGTCAAGTCCGCACCGTCCGGGCGAGGGAGGACGAAGCGTTATGTCGGTTTCAAGAAGGTCGCGGTCATCGGGCCGGGCTCTGCGATGCAAGCAACCACCCAATCGCCGACCGGAAAGGGCGCGGCATGAGCACTGTTCTGGGCTGTATCGCGGACGATTTCACCGGCGCCACCGATTTGGCCGGATTGCTGGCACCCGAGCAGGTGCGGAAGGGTGTCACGACATTCGATGTGGAGTGGGACGAATGAAGTTTTCCGCAAATCTCGGGTTCCTTTGGAATGACCGCCCCTGCCCGATGCCATTCACGCCGCGCATGCGGCGGGGTTCGATGCTGTCGAATGCCACTGGCCGTATGATGTCTGTCCCGGTTCGGTTCAGGCGGCCCTGGAGGATACGGGCCTGCGAATGCTTGGCCTGAACACGCGCCGCGGGGATGTCGCCGCTGGCGAAAACGGATTGTCCGCCCTGCCTGACCGCCAAACCGATGCGCGCGCGGCGATTGACAAGGCGGTGTCTTGTGCGACCCGGATCAATGCCGCGAATATTCACGTGATGGCCGGCTTCGCGAGAGGGGACAACGCGCTGGACACGTTCGTCGGGAACCTTCGCCACGCCTGCGCGGCGGCGGCGGCGCAGGGCATCACGATCCTGATAGAGCCGCTCAATCGCCACGACGCGCCCGGCTATTTCCTTCAGACCACGGATCAGGCCGCCGCGATCATGGATCAGGTGGCGGCGCCGAATTTGCGCCTGATGTTCGACTGCGACCACGTTCAGCGCAACGAAGGCGATGTGACGACCCGTTTGCGCGCCCTCTTGCCGCAAGCGGGGCATATTCAGGTCGCCTCCGCGCCCGACAGGGGCACGCCGGATCATGGCGAACTGAATTACACGCATGTCTTTGCCACCGTGCAAGAGCTCGGATGGGACGCGCCGCTTGGCGTCGAATACAAATCCAGCCGACCGACGGATAACACGCTGGGCTGGATGTCGGCATTTCGGAGGGCTGCGGCATGAGCCCCCGGATCGAGGCGGACTATTTGATCGAAACCCCGGTCGATCCACGGCGCGCCGCCGAGGCGATGGCGGGCGAGCAAAGCTCGGGCACGTTCGTCAAAGTGCCGGGCGAGACGCCGGAATTGCGCGAACGGTGCGCGGCGCGGATCGAGGCGCTTGAGCTGTTGGGCACCGTCGATGCACCGGCCTTGCCGGGTGGTGCCCCTGGCGAGGCTTATGCGCGGGCCAGGGTTACGCTGTCCTGGCCGCTGGACAACACGGGCCCGGATCTTGTGAACCTGATGGCCACCGTTTCTGGCAACCTGTTTGAGCTGCGCCAATTCACAGGTCTGCGTATCCTCGACATCCGCCTGCCGGATGCCTTTGCCACCGCCTATCCGGGGCCGAAGCACGGCATTTCCGGGACACGGGATTTGTCCGGGGTTGCCAACGGTCCGCTGATCGGGACGATCATCAAACCGTCGGTCGGGTTCGAGGCGGATCAGACCGCCGAGCTGGTTGCAACGCTGGCGGCGGCGGGCATCGACTTTATCAAGGACGACGAATTGCAGGCGGATGGCCGCGTCTGCCCATTCGAAGACCGCGCGCGGGCGGTTATGCGGGTGATCAACGATCACGCTGAACGCACCGGCAAAAAGGTAATGTATGCGTTCAACCTAACCGGGGAGGTCGATCAGATGCGGCGCAGGCACGATCTGATCCGCGATCTGGGCGGCACATGCGTGATGGTCAGCCTGAACTCTGTCGGGTTATCCGGCTTTCTGGGCCTGTCGCGCCATTCCGACCTGCCGATCCATGCCCACCGCAATGGATGGGGGTATCTGTCCCGCGCCCCGATGCTGGGGTGGGATTACGCCGCGTGGTCCCGGTTCTGGCGTTTGGCCGGGGCAGACCACATGCACGTGAATGGCCTGCGCAACAAATTCAGCGAACCGGATGACAGCGTCATGGTATCGGCCAAATCCCTGTTGCAGCCGATGTTCGCCGACAAGCCCTGTATCCCGATGCCGGTGTTTTCGTCCGGGCAATCGGCGGTGCAGCCGCCCGAAACCTTTCGCCGTCTTGGCAATGCCGACTGCATCTATGCCGCCGGCGGCGGGATCATGGCGCATCCAGACGGGCCGCCGTCCGGCGTGCAGAGCCTGCGTGACGCATGGGATGCGGCCATCGCCGGCATCCCGGCAGATACCTATGCCAAGGATCACCCCGCTCTTGCTGCGGCCTTGGGGCAGTCTCGGAAATGAGGTTGCCAGACAGCATCCTTGTCGCCTGGGGTGGCGACGATTTCACCGGGTCGGCGGCCAGTATGGAGGCGCTGGAATTCGCAGGTGTGCCCGCGGTTCTGTTTCTGGACATTCCGACCCCGGATCAGGTTGCCCGATTTCCCGACGCGCGGGCCATTGGCATCGCCACGACCGCGCGGAGTCATGGGCCTGACTGGATGGAGCGGACCCTGCCGCCGGTGTTTGCCTTTCTGAAATCCACGGGCGCGCCTGTCATTCATTACAAGGTCTGCTCGACACTGGATTCCGCGCCGGATCTGGGGTCGATTGGCAAGGCGCTCGATATCGGGGCGCGGATCGTCAGTGATGGTCCGGTGCCCTTTCTTGTCGCGGCACCTGTGATGCGCCGATATCAGGCGTTCGGCCATCTCTTTGCATCCTCCGGCGACAGCGTCTACCGGCTCGACCGGCATCCTGTCATGGCACAGCATCCCGTCACGCCGATGGACGACTCGGATGTGGCACGGCACCTGTCGCGACAGACTGGCCGACCGGTCGGCACGGTGACGGTCGAGGATCTGGAGCGTGACCCACAGGCGGCTTTTGCCCGTCACACCGGGATCGTCACCTTGGATGCCATGACTCAGGACCATATGGCCGCGAACGGGGCCTTGATCTGGGGGCGGCCGGCCCCCTGCCTGGTTGCCGGATCGCAAGGCGTCGAATATGCCCTGATCGAACATTGGCGGGCAACCGCACAACTGGCCCCGGCCCGCCGTATCGGCGGGGCGGGCGCGGTGGACCGGATCATCGCGGTCTCTGGATCGGTGTCATCGACAACCGCCGCGCAGATCGCGTGGGCCGAGGCGCATGGCTTCGACGTGATCGTTTTGGAGGCCGGTGCGGTTGCGACAGGCGCCACCACCGACGCGGCCTTTGAGGCGGCCATTGCCGCGCTCGATGCGGGACGCGACCCCCTGATCTGCACCGCACGCGGACCGGACGATCCGGCCGTCGCAAGGATGCGCCGGGTTTGTTCGGATGCCGGAATTGACACCGAAACCGCCAATGCCCGCATCGGTGCCGCGCTTGGGGCGCTTCTGAAGCGTCTGCTTCTGGCGACCGGGTTGAAACGGGCGGTCATTTCGGGCGGCGACACCTCCGGGCATGCCTGCCGTGAGCTGGAGCTTTATGCCTTCAGCGCGCTTGCCCCGACGGTGCCGGGGGCGGCGCTGCTTGCGGCACATTCCGACACGCCAGCCCTTGCCGGTCTGCAACTGGCATTGAAGGGCGGTCAAATGGGAAGTGCCGATTATTTCGGCTGGATCAAACGCGGCGGGGGCGCCGCCTGAAGGAGAGAGAACGATGACCAAAGTTGCATTGCTGGGCGCCGGCGGAAAAATGGGCGTGCGCCTTGCGCAAAACCTTAAACCCACGCGGTTCGACATTGATCATGTCGAAGTCAGCGAGGCCGGGCGCAAGCGCCTGAAAGACGACGTCGGAGTGGACGCGGTGGCCGATGGCGACAATGCGATCGCGGGGGCAGATGTCGTTCTCATGGCGGTGCCCGACCGGTTGATCGGCAAGATCGCGCATCAATTCATCGAAAAGCTGAAGCCCGGCGCCGCCGTGATCGTGCTGGACGCGGCGGCGCCCTTTGCCGGTGAAATGCCGGACCGCGAGGACGTGACCTATTTCTGCACCCATCCTTGCCACCCCCATATTCTTGAGGCGCATGACAGCATTGCGGCACAGAAGGATTACTTCGGGGGCATCGCCGCGCCGCAGGGGATTGTGTGCGCGCTGATCCAGGGACCGGAAGAACACTATGCCCTGTGCGAAGAAATCGCCAGGATCATCTATGCCCCGGTGGCCCGGTGCCACCGATGTTCGCTTCAGGACATTGCGATCATGGAACCTGCGTTGTCTGAAACCGTGGCGGCCACCCTTTCGCTGGCCCTTCGCAAGGCAACGGACCGGGCCGTGGCGATGGGCGTGCCCGAAGCCGCCGCGCATGATTTCGTTCTGGGGCATTTGAAAATCGAACTGGCCATTGCATTCGGCATCTTCCCCGAAGGAAAATTCTCGGATGGGGCACTTATGGCGATCGACAAGGCAAACTCCGTGATCTTCAAGGAAGACTGGCTCGACCAGATATTCAGCCTCGCATCTGTGAAAAAATCGGTGCGGGACATCTGTGCAGGATGATCCCGCACGGCGAAAAGACAAAACCACCAGGAGGGGGAACCCGATGGTCAAGACACTTGTAATCGGCAATTACAGCGGAGCCGACCATGCCGCAATGGAGGCAGAGTTCGCCCCGGTGTTTCTGCCCGATCCAGATGCTTTGCCGGGGCTTGACGAAAGGGTCCGCGCATCGGTGACAGCGATTGCCTATAAGGGCCATTTGCCGGTCGGTGCCGAGCACATGGACGCGGTGCCAAATCTCGGGCTCATCGCGAATTTTGGTGTGGGATATGATGCCATCGACACGGCAGCGGCCAGTGAACGGGGGGTCAAGATCACCAATACACCGAATGTCCTGAACGACGATGTTGCCGATCTCGCCGTCGGGATGTTGCTGTGCCAGGGCCGTGAAATGATGCAGGCCAGCGCATGGGCGCGGTCCGGGCACTGGGCCAGGACCGGGGAATACCGGCTGACTCGCAAAGTGTCCGGCAGCACGGTTGGTATTCTGGGGCTTGGTCGCATCGGGCGCGAGATTGCCAATCGACTGGCGGCATTAAAGATGGACATCCACTATTTCGCCCGCTCTGAAAAGGACGCGCCGGGGTGGACCTACCATGCGGATCCGGTGGCTTTGGCCGATACGGTGGATTTCCTCGTTGTTGCCCTTGTGGGGGGGCAGGAAACCGAGAAATTCGTCTCCAGAGAGGTGATTGCGGCAATGGGGCCGCGTGGTGTTCTGATCAACATTTCGCGTGGATCGACCGTGGATGAGACCGCGCTTCTGGATGCGCTCGAGGCAGGGGAAATCGCCGGCGCCGGGCTGGATGTGTTCTGGAACGAGCCAGACATCAATCCACGGTTTTATGCTTTGGACAACGTGGTCATCCAGCCGCACCAGGGGTCGGGCACTATCGAAACCCGCGCGGCCATGGGGCAATTGCAACGTGACAACATTACGGCCTTTCACGCGGGCAAAGCCCTGCTGACGGCTGTGACCTAGGAGGAAAAGACATGCGCAAAAACACGTTCAAGCAGGCCATCACCGAGGGCCGTCAGCAAATCGGAATCTGGCATATGACCCGCGACACCCAGTTGACGGAAATGCTGGGAGGGTGCGGCTTTGACTGGTTGCTGATCGACTGCGAGCACACACCAAACTCCGAAGCCGATGTTCTGGCCAAGCTACAGGCGTTGAACGGCAGCCCGACCACGCCGGCGGTGCGCCCGACCTGCCTTGATGTGGCCGAGATCAAGCGTCTTCTCGACGTCGGGGCGCAGACCTTCGTTGTGCCGTATGTGCAAACCGTGGAAGAGGCAAAGCTGGCCGCCGCCGCTGTTGATTATCCTCCTAACGGTATTCGCGGCGTAGCGGGTGGCTCGCGATCGAGCCGGTATGGCACGATCCCGGGCTATTTTGAGACCGCGCGGGACGAGATTTGCCTGATCGTCCAGGTCGAAACGGTTGCGGCGATAGAGCGGTTGGAAGAGATCGCCGCCGTGCCGGGCATTGACGGCCTGTTCATCGGACCTTCCGACCTAGCGGCGTCGATGGGGCATCCCGGCAATCCGGGGCACCCGGATGTCCTTGACGCGATCCTGTCGGCCATGCGCCGGATCCGGGCCGCGGGCAAACCCGCCGGATTCCTGTCGGCCAATCAGGAGATGCTGGACCAAGTGGTCGATGCCGGCTGCGTCTTTACCGCGATTGATATCGACCTCGGTCTGCTCCAGCGCTCTGCGATGCAGCGGCTGGAGGTATGCAAGCGCTGGAAAGACTGAGGACCGCACCCTGAGGCATATTGCGACGAACTGCCCGCCCCCCCCGGGGGGCATGTCCGTTGCAGACCTGGCCGGTGGTCAGGGTGATCTTCATGACGCGGGTTGATCGTCTTCAAGATAGTACCGGATGTTGTCTTCAAAGCTGGCATCGGCCTCCAGCCCCAGCTTGATCGCCTTTTCCGGGCGCAGGTCAAAGCGCCAGCCGCTGACGATGCGCTTGATTTCCGGCTGGGCGTCCCACCGGATGCGCGTTGCCGGGTCAGGCCCGGCGACGGCTGTCATCGCGTCGATCAGCTGCCGGATTGACCACATGCGGCCCGGCATCATCATGCAGCGGTTCTGGCCCAGGTCGGCGGCCGGGATTTCCGCGCCCCGGATCAGGTTCTCGACGCATTTGCGCGGGGAAAGATAGTAGTGCAGGAAATCGTCCTCGACCGGGCAGACCGCCTCTTGCCCGTTGAGCGGCTCGCGCAGGATCGACGACATGAAGCTCGACGCGGCGCGGTTCGGTTTGCCGGGTCGGACAGAAATGGTCGGCAGGCGAAAGCCGCGCCCATCGACGAATCCTTTCCGCGAATAGTCGTTGAGCAGCAGTTCGCCCACTGCCTTTTGCGCGCCGTAAGAGGTTTGCGGGTTGAGGAAGGTGTGGTCGATGATCGGGTCCGGAACCTCGCCACCGTAGACGGCGATGGAGGACGTGAAGACGATGACCGGCTTGGTGCCCAGTGCGCGGGCGCGCTCCAGCACGTGCATCGCACCCATCATGTTGATCTGCCAGCCCAGGTCGAAATCCTCTTCGGCATGGGCGGACACGATGGCAGCCAGAAGATAGATCACCTGGATGTCACCCGTCAGCACATCGGCGACCGACGCGGCATCGGCGATGTTGCATGTCGTGGTCTCGACGGGGAATGAGGCGTCGACCGGGGCCGGGTCGATGATGTCGGCCAGCACGATTTTCGAAATCGCCGTGCCGCGCAGCG
Organism: Roseovarius sp.; assembly: GCA_016278295.1. Lineage (GTDB taxonomy): Bacteria > Pseudomonadota > Alphaproteobacteria > Rhodobacterales > Rhodobacteraceae > Roseovarius. The sequence goes on from JADQCC010000229.1 coordinate 15,924, forward strand.
TGCCGCCCTCTGCCAGCTTGTGTGCCAGTTTCTGCCCGACGAAACCGCCGCCGCCGATGATGAGAATGTTCATCTGTCTCCTCCCTGTTCAGATATGTGTGGCACGAGCGCGCCGGGAGCCTGAATGACCCGTGCGGCAAGAGCCATTGCCCGGCGTATTGCCGTGGGCAGCGGCTGGCCGCCGGCAAGCCCCGCCATGAGACCCGCCGCAAAACTGTCGCCGGCAGGTGCCGGGCGCGATCTGCGCCCGTTCCACCATACATTCGCCGATTGCCATAAAGGCTGTTTCAAAGGATCACCTGATGCTCTGCCTGTCCCCTGGCAGTGACCGTCAGCTGAAAGGTCTGGCCGTCCGCCGATGTCGGCTCGGAGAGGTTTTGCCGGGCGGTTGTGACGTAAAGCGTTGCCAGGTCGGGACCGCCAAAGGCCGGGCAGGTTGTATATTTCGCGGGAAGAGCAAAGCTCTCCTTGTCCTGGCCATCCGCACCGAACCTGACCACCTTGGCATGGCCGTAATGCGCGATCCACAGGTCTCCGGCGGCGTCCACCACCGCGCCATCGGGCCGGTAGCGGTCAGCGGGCAAATCCAGGAAACACTCTGGCGCAGATTTGGGCCAGCCCTCCCGGTCCAGCCGCTGTGACCAGACCTTGCCCGTAGGCGTGTCCGTGAAATAGGCCAGATCGCCGGACGGGGCAAAGCAGATCGCATTGGAAACGGTGATATCCGGGTATAGCTGCCGCAGCTCTCCGCGATAGTAGCGCCAGATCGCCCCGGCCTTCGTCTCCTTGTTTTTGCCCATGGTGCCGAACCAGAACCCGCCTTGCGGGTCGGTGCGGCAATCGTTGCTTCGGGTGGCCGGGTTGTCCGCCTCGACCGCGCACAGCTTGTCCTGCGTGCCGGTGGTCAGGTCGAACAGCGACAGAGCGGTTTCCGAAGCGATCACGATACGGGTCTCGTCCACCCAGCCGGCTGCGCTGACGTGTTCGTCAAACTGCCATGTCTGTGTGGTCTCCTGATGGCGCGTATGAAGCCGGTGGGTATTGATGTCGAACCAGAACAACTGCTGCCGCAAAGGATGCCACAGCGGCCCTTCGCCCAGATTGCATTGTGTTTCATCGTACAGCTTTGCCTGGGTCATAGCAGGTGCCTTGCCGCCAGATTGCGCATCAGCGCCCCTGCGCCGAAGGTCCATGCCGGGCAGTCTGGCGACAGGCGGACCGTGTTCTTCAGGGTGCCAAGCGATGGCTCGGAAATCCTGACCACATCGTCAACGTGATGTGTGAACCCCTGCCCCGCCGCATCGCGGTCCTTTACCGGCGCGAACATCGTGCCGCAAAACAGCATGAACCCGTCCGGGTACTGGTGGTGCGGTCCGATGGTCTGGGCAACGAGATCGGCGGGATCGCGGCTGATCTCGGTCATTGACGACTCGCCGGTCAGATCAAAGCCATCCGTCCCCCGGACCGTCATCGAGATCTGCGCGCGGCGCACATCGTCGAGTGTAAAACTGTCGTCGAACAACCGAATGGCCGGCCCGATGGCACAGGATGCGTTGTTGTCTTTCGCCTTGCTCAAGAGCAGGGCTGAGCGCCCTTCCACATCGCGGAGGTTCACATCATTGCCAAGCGTTGCCCCGACGATCGTTCCCGCCGGGCTGACCGCGAGGACGATTTCCGGCTCGGGGTTGTTCCAGGTCGAAATCGGATGCAGGCCAACAGCCGCGCCCCACCCGACAGCCGACATCGGTTGGGATTTGGTAAACACTTCTGCATCGGGGCCGATCCCGACTTCGAGATATTGCGACCAAAGACCTTCGGCCAGAAGAACGCGTTTGACCTCGGCGGCCTCGGGTGACCCCGGCACCAGCCCGGCAAGGCTGTCTCCGATGATGTGACCGACCTTGGCGCGAATGACGTCGGCACGGTCGGGGTCTCCCGCTGCCTGCTCCTCGATGACCCGCTCGACCATCGAGGCGGCAAAGGTGACACCAGAGGCTTTGATCGCCTGTAGATCACAGGGGGCCTGCCAGCGCAGGTCATCTTGCCCAGCATCGGGGGTGGAGCCCATTTCGACCTCTGTCAATGCGCAGATGTCCTCGCCCTGTGCCGCGCGGGCGGCGGTCAGTGGATCGGCGCTGGCCAGCAAATCGGCGATCGTCGGATGCACCTTTGAGGTGATGTCGATCACGCGATCACCGTCAATCCGCACGACGGCCGGGCCGATACCGGGGCGCCAGACGCGGCCGACGAAGGTGGCTTTGGGCGAAGGATTGAATTCTGGCGGCATGGACAGCCTCCCTAGGTTCCGGCGGGCAGGGTCTTGCCCGGGTTCAGGATATTGTTGGGGTCGAACCCGGCTTTGATTGTCCGCATATAGGCCAGGGCCGGGCCGTGTTCGGCCGCCATGAACTTCTGTTTGCCCAATCCCACCCCATGTTCACCGCTGACCGTCCCGCCAAGACGCAGCGCCGTTTCGGCCAGCGCGGTCGTGAATTCCTCGGCCCGGGCCATTTCGTCCGGGTTGGCGGGATCCACGCTCAACCCGACGTGGAAATTTCCGTCACCGACGTGACCGACAATCGTGCCGGTCAGGCCAAGCCGGGCGGCATCGCGTTTCGATTGGAGCACGGCCTCGGCAAGGCGTGAGATCGGGACGCAGACATCCGTGGGCCAGATATGCCCCCCCTCGCCAAGAGCCGCGCTGGCATAGTGGGATTTGTGCCGCATGGCCCAAAGGACGTTGCGGGCTTCCACCGTGTCGGCTGTGGCCCAGCCCTTGGCCCCGAAATCGGCTGCGATCTCTTCGAACGTGGCGGATTGCTCCTGAACACCCGCATCCGTGCCGTGGAACTCCAGAAACAGGTGCGGCTCTTCGGGCAGGCCCGCGCCGGAATAGAGATTGAAGCCGCGAACCATCATTTCGTCCACCAGCTCGATCCGGGCCATCGGCAACCCGGACTGGATCGTCATGATGACGCAATTCACAGCGTTCTCGACGGATGGAAAGCGGCACGTGGCGGCCTTGGTCGCCTCCGGCACGCCCTGCAGGCGCAGGGTCAGTTCGGTGATGACCCCCAACGTGCCTTCAGATCCGATGAGCAGATGGGTCAGGTCATAACCGGTCGAGGATTTCCGGGCGCGGCTGCCGGTGCGGATGATCGTGCCATCGGCCATCACCGCCTCCAGAGCCAGGACGTTTTCCCGCATCGTGCCATAGCGGACAGCGGTCGTGCCACTGGCCCGTGTGGCGGCCATGCCGCCAAGGCTCGCGTCCGCACCGGGGTCGATGGGAAAGAACAACCCGGTTGCCCGCAACTCCTCATTCAGGCGGATTCGGGTGATGCCGGGCTGCACGACGATGTTCAGATCCTCGGCATTGACCTCGACGATCTTGTTCATCCGGGCCATGTCGAGGCTGATGCCCCCGGATGTACAGAGGTGCTGCCCCTCAAGCGACGATGCGGCGCCATAGGGGACAACCGGGCAGTGTTGCGCATTGCAGACCTTCAGGATCGCCGCCACCTCTTCGGTGGAGGCGGGGAACGCGACCGCGTCAGGGGGGGTGTTCGGATAGTATGTCTCGTTTTCGCCATGTTGGGTGCACACCGCGCCACCGGTCACCAGACGGTCGCCCAGCAATACTGTCAGATGTGCAATGGCGGTGGATATCGTCATGAAACAGTCCTTGAAGCGGACCAAAGCGCCAACGCGACAACGCCAAGCATCGACAGGGCCATGCCCCCATTGATCGCACGTTGGGTGCGCGACGGCAGATTCAGCCTGTGCAGGGCAACACCGGCCCACAGCCAGGCCAGGTGAATGGGAATCCAGATGGCATTCAGGATCATCGCCTTGGTGACCATCTCGAACAGGAAACTGTCAGGCGCATAGTTGAACCCCAGGATCAGGGAACTGTTTGCCACATAGGCTTTGGGATTGATCGCTTGCAGCATCAGCCCACCCGGAACGCCCGGGGCGGTCTTTGCCTCCATGAACGAAATCCTGGCACCGGCAAAGGCAATACGGGCGGCGAGGTAGAGAAGATAACAGACCGAACCGATCATCAGACCCAGTCGGAGCCACGGAACAGACAGCACGATCGCGGCAAGCCCTGTCATCACCGACAGCATCACAAGATTTGTGCCGATGAAAAGGCCCAGCACGTAACGCAGCGACGGGCGAAACCCGTATGCCGCGCCGAATCCGGCAGTGGTCATCACACCCGGCCCGGGCGTGATGATCAGGAAGAACACGGCAATGGCAAAGGTCAGCATCAGGTAAACTCCAGCTGCACTTTCATCGCCTTGCTGCGATCGGAAGCAGTGGCAAACGCGGCCTCGAACTCGGTCAGCGGATAGCTGTGGGTGATCAGCGGGGTCACGTCGATCAGCCCTTTGCGCATCAGGTCAACCGCGGTGGCGAATTCTTCGTGAAAGCGAAACGACCCCCGCAGGTGGAGCTCTTTGGCCGTGACCTGCATCATCGGAAGCGTCACAGCGCCCGACAGCCCCACTTGTACCAAAACGCCGCGCGGGCGCAGGGCCGCAATGCCAGCCGCCAATGCCGGCTCGGCCCCGGAACATTCAAAATGAACATCCAGGGTGCCTTTGGCCTTTTGATAGGCGGTCAGCGCATCCGGGTTTGCGGCCGTGTTCAACATGACATCAGCCCCGGCCGCTTTGGCATATTTCAGACCCGTATCGGCAATATCGGTGACAATAATGTCCGACGCCCCGGCGCGCCGGGCGGCAAGGATCATCAATATGCCGATCGGGCCGCAGCCCGTCACCAGCACACGGCGGCCCAGCATGTCGCCGGCGTGGCGCACAGCATGCAGGCAAACCGCCAGTGGCTCTGTCATGGCGGCCTCGGCTGCGGTCAGCCCTTGTGCGTTGACGCATTGCGACGCGTCGGCAACAAGGTATTCGCGAAACGCGCCCTGAATATGCGGGATCGGCATGGCCGACCCATAGAACCGCATGTTCAGGCACTGATTCGGCAATCCGCGCAGGCATTCGCCACATCCACCGCAGGGCCGCGACGGAGAGATGGCAACCAGATCGCCCGGATCAAGACCCGTGACGCCGTCGCCAACCGCGCTGATTTCGCCCGCGACCTCGTGCCCCAGGATCATCGGTTCGCGCAGGCGCACGGTGCCGAAACCGCCGTGATTGAAGTAGTGCAGATCCGACCCGCAAATCCCTCCGCGCACCATGCGAAGCGCGACCTGTCCCGGTTCGGGCGCCGCTTGGTCACAGGGGGCCAGACGCAGATCATGGGCCGCATGGATATATAGCGCTCTCATGGCCAGGCTCCTCCCCTCCGGGGGGGCGCTTGCAAAACCCCCAAGATGGTATACCATCTCACTCAAGCCGGGTTTGCCCGTCAATGTCAATGCCACGAAACAGGCGGCCCGAGGGAGAGCACATGCAGCTGTTCGATCTGAACGGGAAAACCGCGCTCGTCACCGGCTCGTCGATGGGGATCGGGTTCGCGTTGGCGCGCGGCCTCGCGCAAGCGGGCGCGAGGATTGTGCTGAATGCCCGGAATGCAGACCGCCTGAAGGACGCCGCCGAGACGCTTCGCGCAGGGGGGGCAACGGTCGCGACGCTGGCGTTCGATGTGACCGACCCGGAGGCAATCCGCAGCGCCGTGGACACCTATGAGCGCGACCATGATCCGATCGACATTCTGGTCAACAATGCCGGCATGCAGCATCGCGCGCCGCTTGAGGTTTTCCCGACCGACACGTTTGAGAGGCTGATGCGCACCAACGTGAATTCGGTGTTCTATGTCGGTCAGGCTGTCGCACGGCACATGATCAAGCGCGGCGAGGGCAAGATCATCAATATCGCCAGCGTGCAGGCCGCTCTGGCCCGCCCCGGCATCGCGCCATACACCGCCAGCAAGGGCGCGGTGGCCAATCTGACCAAGGGCATGGCGACGGATTGGGCCAAATACGGCATGAACTGCAACGCCATTGCGCCGGGTTATTTCGAAACGCCGTTGAACGCGGCGTTGGTCGCCGACCCGGAGTTCAGCGCATGGCTCGAAAAGCGCACGCCGGCCGGTCGCTGGGGCAAGGTCGAGGAACTGGTTGGCGCGTGCGTCTTCCTGTCGTCCAGCGCCGCGAGTTTCGTCAACGGCCACACGCTGTTCGTCGATGGCGGCATCGCGGCAAGTCTTTAGAGGAGAAAACACATGAGTCAGACACCGGTCGTTGGCTTTATCGGCGTTGGCCTGATGGGTCATGGCATGGCCAAGAACATCCTTCAGGGTGGCTATCCGTTGATCATCAAGGGCAACCGCAACCGCGCACCCGTGGAGAGCCTTGTCGGCATGGGCGCAACCGAGGTGCAGACCGCCAAAGAGATGGCCGAGCAATGCGACATCATCCATCTCTGCCTGTCGAATTCGCCGCAGGTCGAGGCGATCATCCGTGGCGAGGACGGCATTCTTGCCGGGGCGCGCGACGGGTTGATTGTCGTGGATACCACCACGGCCGATCCGGCCTCGACCATGACGCTGGCCGAAGAGATGGGCCGGAACGGCGTGCACATGGTCGATGCCCCTCTGGGCCGGACGCCGAAAGAGGCCGAGGCGGGCATGCTCGACGCGATGGTGGGCGCGTCGGCTGACGCCTTCGACAAGGTGAAACCGGTGATCGACTGCTGGTCCGGCTCGATCACCCATATCGGCCCGGTGGGATCAGGCCACAAGATGAAGCTCATCATGAACTTCATCGGGATGTCCTATGCCTCGGTCTATGCCGAAGCGCTGAGCCTCGCCGTGAAGTCCGGCCTGACCCCGCAGTCGGTGCGCGACGTGATGGCCCCGTCCCGCATGGGCTGTGGGTTCTTCGACACGTTCTTTTCGGCGGCAGTCGGCGGCGATCCCGACGCGCATAAATTCGTTATCGCGAACGCGGCGAAGGACGTGCGCTATGTCGCCAACATGGCGTTGGCTGCCGGGGTGATGAACCCGGTTGGCGCCGCCGTGCGCAACTATTTCGACCAGGCCGAAGCGGCAGGCAAGGGGCAGGATTACGTGCCGACGATCGCCAACCACATCGCCCGGTCTGAACGGGTTTGACCTGCCTGCGGCGGTCAAGTCAGGCGACGACCAGTAGGGAAAGCGACGGCACATGCTGACCGAAGATCAAAAGGCGTTTTATGACGAGAACGGCTATCTTCTGGTGAAGGACGCCGTCACCCCCGACCAGCTTGGGCGCTTGCGCGAGATCACCTACCGTCTGATTGATGGCTCGCGCGCGGTGACGGACAGTAACGAGGTCTATGACCTCGATACGGGGCATGGCCCGGACACTCCGCGCCTGACGCGGATCAAGCTGCCGCACCAGCGCGATCCCTATGTCTGGGAGCTGATCCGCAACTCGAAAATGACCGGGGTGCTGACCGATCTTCTGGGCCCGCATACCAGCCTGCTGACCTCCAAGCTGAACACCAAGGCCCCCGGCGGCGGGCGCGCGGTGGAATGGCATCAGGACTGGGCCTTCTACCCGGCGACCAATGACAGCCTGCTGGCCTTTGGCCTGATGCTGGAGGATGTGGACGAGGCGAACGGGCCGTTGATGGTCATCCCCGGCACCCACAAGGGGCCGGTCCTCAGCCATCAGTCCAACGGGTTCTTTGCCGGGGCCATCGACCCTGACGATCCGCTGTTCGAGCCCGACAAGGCGGTCACGCTGACCGGCAAGGCGGGTGACATGACGGTGCACCATGTGCGCATCCTGCACGGCTCTGCCCCGAACATGAGCGACCGGAACCGGCTTATCCTGTTCTACGAATGCACCGCGTCCGATGCCTGGCCGATCCTTGGCGCGTCAAGTTACATTCACTCGCTCGGGCAGCGCGCCTATTGGGCCGACATCCTGAACCGCCAGATCACCGGTGCGCCGCAGTTGGTTCCGCGCATGGCCGATGTGCCGATCCGAATGCCGCTGCCGCCGGCGCCCGACACCGGGTCGATCTTCAAGACGCAGGAAAGCGCCGGGGCCAAAAGCGCGTTCACCTGAGCGCGTGTCAATCGACGAGATTTGCCGTGCCGTTCGCCAGCATGTCATCAATTGCCGGAACCTCACTGAGGCCCCCCTGTACCTTCGCGTCAAGCGAGTCTTCCAGTTCCTGAATGGTCGCCAATTGCGCGATGACCGCGTCTATCCGGGCGAACGGCACGACGACGACCCCATCCCTGTCGGCCACGATGGCCGGACCATAGGCATGTGTCGCAAGATCACGCCCGCCGCCAACGGGCTGAATGGATGAGCACAGCGCGCCCTGTCCTTCCATTGCATCGCACAGGAACCCTGTGGGGATATCCCGAAAGGCCGCGATCTGTCGCGCATCCGGGCGACGGATGGTCTTGCGGATTTGCAGTTTTGGAGGTTCTTCGATCATTCCGCATCCTTTGAATTACGGGGGCGTGGCATGCCGGTTTCTGGAAAACGGCCACCGACAGACAGGTATTACGGATCGGCATGGCGCAGGTCCTCAGCCGGGTCATCTTAGCCCTTGCATTTGGTATACCATTTAGGGAAGCTGTGCCAAGGCCCTCGTTCGGCCACTCGGGAGGAAAAGAATGTCCAATACACGCGCAAACAAGCGGTTCCGATCGCAGGAATGGTTCGACAATCCGAATAATCCGGGCATGACCGCCCTGTATCTGGAGCGATACCAGAACCAGGAATATACTCGCGACGAACTCCAGAGTGAGTGTCCGGTTATCGGCATCGCGCAAACCGGCAGCGATATCGCGCCCTGCAACAAGATCCACGTCTTTCTGATGGACCGCATCAAGGCGGGCATCCGCCAGGCGGGCGGGATTCCGATGGAATTCCCGGTCCATCCGATTCAGGAAACCGGCAAGCGCCCGACCGCCGCGCTCGACCGCAACCTTGCCTATCTGAGCCTTGTCGAAGTGTTGCACGGATATCCGATTGATGGGGTCGTCCTGACCACCGGCTGCGACAAGACCACGCCAGCCATGCTGATGGGTGCCGCTACTCTCGACCTTCCGGCGATTGCACTGAATGGCGGCCCCATGCTCGATGGGTGGTGGCAGGGCAAACGGGCCGGATCAGGCACGATAGTCTGGGAAAGCCGCAGGCTGCTTGCCGAAGGCAAGATCGACTATGACGAATTCATGAGCCGTGTCTGTTCCTCGGCGCCCAGCCTCGGGCATTGCAACACGATGGGCACCGCCAGCACGATGAACGCGATGGCCGAGGCCCTCGGAATGACCCTGACAGGCAACGCCGCGATCCCGGCGCCGTTCCGGGAGCGTATGGGCATGGCCTATGAGACCGGCCGCCGGATCGTCCAGATGGTGATGGACGACCTGAAGCCGTCCGACATCATGACCCGGGACGCTTTCGAAAACGCCATTGTTGTCAACGCGGCGATCGGCGGATCGACAAATGCCCCGCCGCACCTGCAGGCCATTGCCCGTCATATCGGCGTCGATCTGCATGTGCGCGATTGGGAAACCATCGGGTTCGATATCCCTCTCATGGTGAACATGCAGCCCGCGGGGGAGTATCTGGGAGAATCCTTTTACCGGGCCGGTGGCGTTCCCGCGGTCATGGGCGAATTGATGAAAGCGGGGCGTCTGCATGGCAACGCACTGACGGCGACCGGCAAAACACTGTCTGACAACCTGTCCGGGTGCCACAGTGTCGATCTAGATGTTATCAAAAGCTATGATGCCCCGATGCGCAAGAATGCGGGATTCAAGGTCTTGTCCGGAAACCTGTTCGATTCGGCCCTTATGAAGACCAGTGTGATTTCGGATGATTTTCGCAAACGCTTTCTGTCCGAACCCGGAAAAGAAGGCATTTTCGAAGCGCGAGCCGTCGTCTTTGAAGGACCGGAGGATTACCACGACCGGATCAACGATCCAGCCCTCGGGGTCGATGAAAAGACGATCCTCTTTATTCGGGGGATTGGATGTGTCGGCTATCCCGGCAGCGCCGAAGTGGTGAACATGCAGCCCCCGGATTCTTTGATCAAGGCGGGCATAAACCACCTGCCGACGGTGGGGGATGGACGGCAGTCGGGCACGTCGGAAAGCCCGTCCATTCTGAATGCGTCACCCGAGGCGGTTGTCGGTGGCGGTCTGGCCTATCTCAAGACCGGAGACACGGTGCGTCTGGATTTGAATGCCAGCCGGATGGATGCGATCGTCCCCGCCGACGACTGGCAAGCCAGGATTGATGCCTGGGAGGCGCCCGATCTTGTGCACCAGACCCCGTGGCAAGAGATTTACCGCACCCATGTCGGACAACTGGCCGAGGGCGGATGCCTCGAGCTTGCGACGGCTTACCAGAAAGTCAGGCGCACTCTGCCGCGCGACAATCACTGACCAGCGGCGCGGTGCGGCCCTGCCCCAAACAAGAACCTACAGGGAGGACCCATGAGCAAATCAATCATTATCACCGGCGCGGGCCGGGGGATAGGCAAGGCGACCGCAGATGCCTTCCTCGATGCGGGCTGGACGGTGGGGCTTGTCGGGCGCAAGCCGGCGAGCCTCGAAGAGGCCGCCGCCGGGCGGGCCAATGCGCACCCCCTGCCCTGCGACGTGACCAGTGAATCCGAGGTCGCAGAAGCGTTCGGCAAGGCTCATCAGGCCTGGGGACGGCTTGACGCTATTTTCAACAACGCGGGGGTGTCCCTGGCCTCGGCCACAGTTGACGAAACCGACGTGGACGCGTGGCGCAACGTCATCGATATCAACCTCACCGGCAGCTTCATCTGCGCCAAGGTGGCTTTCGGTCTGATGCGCGCGCAGGATCCTCAAGGCGGGCGGATCATAAACAACGGGTCTGTGTCTGCCTATGTCCCCCGCTGGGGATCGGCGGCCTACACGGCATCGAAGCACGCGATCACCGGCCTGACACGGTCGATCAGCCTGGATGGGCGGCCCTTCTCCATCGCCTGCGGACAAATCGACATCGGCAACGCGTTGACCGACATGGCCGCGAAAATGACAACCGGGATGCCGCAGGCCGATGGCGCGATCAAGGTGGAGCCGGTCATGGACGTGAAAAACGTCGCCAGTTCGGTGCTGCACATGGCCAGCTTGCCGCTGGATGCCAATGTGCAGTTCATGACGGTGATGGCGACCAACATGCCCTATATCGGCCGGGGGTGACGATATGACCAAACCGAACCGCATCCTGATGACGGGAGCCGCTGGCATCATAGGACAGCAGATCCGCGACGGGCTTCGCGAGCTTGCCACGCATGTCCGCCTGTCCGATCTGGCCGATCCGGGACCGGCCGGGCCGGGCGAGGAAATCGTGCCATGTGATCTGACTGACACGCCTGCCCTGCCTGGACTGGTCCGGGATTGCGACGCCATTCTGCATTTCGGTGGCGTTTCGACCGAGAACACGGCCGAGCTGATCCACCGCGTCAATATCGACGGTGTGTACCATCTGTACGAGGCCGCGCGTAAGGAAGGCGTGAAGCGGATTCTGTTCGCAAGCTCCAACCACGCGATCGGCTTTCATACCCGGGAAACGAGGCTGACCGCCTCGACCCCGGTGCGACCGGATTCCAACTATGGCGTGTCGAAAGCCTATGGCGAGGCACTGGCAAGCCTCTATTGGGACAAGTACGGGATCGAAACCCTGATCGTGCGGATCGGCTCTTGTTTTCCCGAACCGAAAGACCGCCGGATGATGGCCACATGGATGAGTGCGGGCGACATGCTCCGCCTGATCGGGTGCATGCTCGACGCCCCCCGGCTAGGCTGTCCGATCGTCTATGGCGTGTCGAACAACGATGAATGCTGGTGGGACAATTCCGAAACCGCCTATTTGGGCTGGAAGCCGCAGGATAGTTCCGCCCGGTTTGCCCATCTGTTCGAGAACGACCCGCCAGAGGACCCCAAAGATCCGGCCGTGATCTATCAGGGCGGCGGGTTTGCCAAGGCCGGCCATTTCGAGGACTGACGGGAACGGTGCGCCGCGGGCCAAGCGTCGCGCGGCTCACCCTCGTGTTTTTTGCCGCTCGCGGCTCCAGATATACAAACCGGACGTGATGATGATGAGCCCGCCTGCCAGGGTCCAGACCGTTGGCCATGTGGAAAACACCAGGATACTGGCGATCGCCGCGAGGAAAATCTGGCTGTAGACCATTGGCGCGAGGATTGACGCATCTGCCCAGCGATGCGCAACGGTCGCAAGGATATGGCCCGTGACGCCGAAACCGCCGACCAGGCACATGACGAGCCATTGAAGCCCGGTCTCGGGCCAGACCCAGACCCCCAACGCAAAGGGGAAAAGCGTAATTGATGCCAGACCCGACGCCCAGACCTGCTGCGCGGCATTCGTTTCAACCCCCGCAAGCATCCGCGTCATGATGAAATAGAGGGACGCGATAATCAGGGCGGCGAGCGAAAAGAACATCGCCGGATGAAACTCTGTGCCCCACGGCCGGATCACGACCAGGACACCGATAAACCCGACGCAAACCGCGATGAGCCGGCGAAGGCCGACCTTTTCTCCCAGAATTGGTATGGCGAGCAATGTGACCACGATGGGGCCTGCGAACATGATCGTCGTGGTGATCGTCATCGGCAGCGACTGCAACGCAAAGAAATTGCAGATGGTCGAGCCAAACAGAAACAGCGACCGAAGGAACTGTTTGAACGGCGCGCGCGACAGGAATACCTCTGCGCGTTCCTGCGGAAGGTAGAGGATCATGGCATACAGGAAGTGGCCGAAATAGCGCACGAACACGACCTGCATCACGGGAAACCCCGCGAGAACCAGCCACTTGGCAGAGGTGTCGATGCAGGTGAAAAAGACCACTGCACAGAACATCGTCAGCACGCCCGCAGCGACCCGGTCTTCCCGAGGGATTGGCGCGCTCATGTCACCACCGCTTTCAGAGTGTCATACCACCGTCGATGGCGACGCATTGCCCGGTCATGTACCGGCTTTCGTCAGACGACAGATACACGGCAAGATCGGCGATTTCCTCGGCTTCGCCAAGGCGACCCATCGGCTGGCGCGCAACGAACTGTTTCATCGCTGCATCGTAATCGCCGGTGTCGCGCAGGCGTTGGTGCAGGCTTGGGCTGTCAACCGTCCCCGGCGCAATACAATTGCATCGGATCCCTCTGGTGATGAAATCGGCCGCCACCTGTTTTGTCAGTCCGATGGTCGCCGCCTTTGAGGTGCCATAGATGAACCGGTTTGGCAGACCGCGCAGGTTGGAACAGACCGAGGCTATATTCACAATGGCGCCGCGTTTGCGGTCGAGCATGCCAGGCAAAGCGGCCTGGATGGCATGAAAATACGGGCGGACGTTCAGGTTGATCGCGACATCGAATTCCTCGTCCGTCGCCTCCAGAACCGTTCCGTTGTGCACCACGCCGGAGCAGTTGACCAACACATCCGGTTGCGCCGCGCGCACCGCCTCGATCAGCGCGGCCTTGTCTGTGACGTCGAGCGAAAAGGAGCGCGACACATCAAGCCCTGCCAACAGATCGCCGTTCAGATCCGTCGCTACAACCTTGGCTCCCTCGCGCGCCAGTGCTTCGGCGCAGGCCCGTCCGATCCCTTGCCCTGCCGCGGTCACGAAGGCCGTCTTTCCCTGAACTCTCATTGTTGCTTACTCCCAAGGTGTTTGTGCATCCAGTCAATCATGCGGGCACCATCATATCGCCCTCACCACCGTCGCGCGTTTCGCGCAACGTCGTGTCGGCCGCGGCATCGACTACCGACCGGGCCTGATCCAATGTTGCCGCGGCCGGGTTTTCCAAGATGACCGGCCAGCCCGGCCACCCCCGCCCAAGGCATGCCACTGCCGACACATGGTGATCCTGTGTTGGCGTGGCGATCACGGTCGCGCGGGTATCGGCGGGGTGTTCAGTCACATCACGGCCCCAACCTGCCAGGGCACGAATTCATAGTCTCCAAGTCCCTGCGCCTCGGATTTCGATGTTTCTCCGCTCGCCATGCGCAACCACATCTGGTAAATCTCGTGCCCCACCTCGGCGACACTGACACCGTCCGAAAGGATGCGTCCGGCGTTCACGTCCATGTCCGAGATCAGGCGGTCATACATCTGCGTATTGGTCGCGACCTTCATCGTCGGCGCGGGCTTTGATCCGAACGCCGAGCCGCGACCCGTGGTGAAACACACAAGGTTGCACCCGCTGGCAATCTGTCCGGTCACGCTCGCCGGGTCATAGCCGGGGCTGTCCATGAACGTGAACCCTTTGGCCGTGACAGGCTCTGCATAATTGTAAACCGCGGTCAGGGGGGTCGTTCCACCTTTGGCCGCCGCCCCCAGAGATTTTTCGAGGATCGTTGTCAGACCGCCCTGCTTGTTCCCCGGGCTTGGGTTGTTGTCCATGTTGCCCCGATTGCGGGCGGTATAATCCTCCCACCATTCGATCAGTGCGATCAGTTTGTCACCAACCGCCCGGTCCACGGCGCGCGCGGTCAACAGATGTTCGGCACCATAGATTTCGGGCGTCTCGGCCAGAACACCGGTGCCCCCCTGGGCCACCAGAAGATCGCAGGCATGACCAACAGCCGGGTTTGCCGTGATCCCCGACCACGCGTCCGATCCGCCGCATTGCAAGGCCACCATCAGCTCGGAGGCAGGACATTCCTCTCGTTTTACCTCGTTGACCAATGGCAGCATCGCCTCGATCTTTTCGATCCCCATCTCGACCGTGCGACGCAATCCGCCCACATCCTGAATGTTCATCGACTGGAAAAACGGCCCTGGTGTCAGGCCATAGGCCTCTATCAACCAGTCGATCTGCATCATTTCACAGCCAAGACCCGCCATCAGCACGCCGCCGACATTCGGATTGCGGGCATAGCCCCACAGCGTGCGCTGCAACAGTTCGAACCCGGTGCCGTCGCCGCCCATGGCGCACCCCGTGCCGTGTACGAACGCGGTGACACCATCGACATTGGGATAATCTGCAAGAACGTCAGGGGTGAAATGCGCGGCGATCATGTGTGCCGCAGTGGCGGAACAGTTCACAGAGGTCAGAACGGCAATGAAATTGCGCGTGCCAACCCGCCCTGTCGCGCGACGGTATCCCATGAAACTGTCCTGTGTCCGGGCTGCCGCGACGGGGCGAAGGTTGGTGGAAAACTCGTATTCCGTATCGACATTGCGGAATTCGAGGTTGTGGGTATGCACATGGGCACCCTGAGCAATGTCTTCGGCAGCGTAGCCGATGAGCTGTGCGTATTTCCGAACGGGCGCACCTTTGGCGATGGCCTCCGACGCGATCTTGTGACCCCTGGGGATATTTTGGATCGCGCCGTCCTGGCCGGCCTCCAGAGGCGAGATTGCCGTGACCACGTTATCTTCGGAGGCAAGGCGAACGGTATTCATGGAGTTGCACCCTTGATTTGGTCTCGGCCACGACAGGACCGAGAGAAAAGAGGAACCGTATCTATGCGCAGGCGGGGCCGTCGGAATGAAACCGGTCAATCTGTTTCTGCGTCAGCATGGCAAGGTGTCCTCAAAGATGTGGGTGGGAAAGCGCGTTTGACCGGCCAGCAGGCGCCTCAACGGTCCGGGCCGATGACCGCACAGCGGCGCCAAGCCGGAGGTTTTCAGTGCCCCGTGCAAAGAGATCAGAACACGATCCGCAATCACATATGCGGTGCTGGTGGTCATGGCGAACTGGTCAGCCTTTTCATTGAAAGGGGGCGGGGTGGTCCTTCCCGCCTCCCCCTTTGGGGTTTTGCGATTTGTTTGACCGCCTGTCACAAAAAGATCGTCACGATAGGCGGCCAGATCAGCAGCACGAACAGCGCCAGGAGCTGCAATGCGATGAACGGCAGGAACCCGGCAAAGATCTGCGTCAGTGTGATATGCGACGGGGCCACGGACTTCAGATAGAACGCCGCAGGCCCGAAGGGCGGCGACAAAAAGCTGACCTGCATGTTCATAGTGAACACGACACCGAACCAGATCGCCACATGACGCGGATCCAGTTCACCCAGAACCCCGATCTCCTGCACGGGCAGTTTCAGCACGATCGGCAGGAACACGGGCATGATCAAAAGCACGATACCGATCCAGTCCATGAACATGCCCATGATCAGGAAGATCAACATCATCACAAGGATGATCGACATGGTCGGAAGCTCGGCCGCGATGATCATATTGGCCACGTATGTCGGGCCGCCGGACAGCGTATACGCTGCGGCCAACGCCGCCGCCCCGATTGTCACCCAGATGATCGTCCCCGTGGATTTCAACGTACGGATCAGGCTGTCCCAGATGATCTCGAACGTCAGTTCGCGGCGTATCCCACTGATTGTCAGCACGGCCACAACGCCCATGCCCGCCGCTTCGGTAATGCCGGTGATCCCCATGTAGATGGAGCCCAGCACCACACCAATGACCACCACCGGCGCGATCAGGCCCTTGCCCATGTCCCAGCCGGCTGCAACACGCTCTTTGCCAATGGCGTATGTGATGACCCCGGCCACGGCGAAGGCGACCGCGATATAAGGCAGATGATACACCATTCCCAAGGCGATCGGGTCTTCGCCCTCCGGCAGGGCATTCTGGCCGGCCACGGTAAAAAACAGCGCCCGGAAGAAAAGAACCCCGATGATCCATAGCGCGAATTTCGACAGGAAGCCCAGAAACATCAGCCCCTTTTCCCGGCCGACAGCGGCCTCTGGATCGACCTCGGGCAATGGTGCCAGAGACGGATTCAGACGCGTCCGCAAGATGATGTATATGATAAAGAACGACGCCAGCATGAAGCCCGGCAAGAACGACGCTGTGAACAGGGCCTTGATCGAGGTTTCGGTCACGAGCCCGTAAAAGATCAGCACGATGGATGGCGGGATCATCGTGCCCAACGACCCTGACGCACAGATTGTCCCGATCGCGAGGTTCTGATTATAGCCAAGCCTTAGCATCTGCGGCAGCGCGATAAGCCCCAGAAGAACCACTTCACCGCCGATGATGCCGGACATGGCTGCCATGATCACCGCCATGATCGAGGTCACGATGGCAATGCCCCCACGGGTGCCCGACAGCCAGACGTTCAGCGAATTGTACATGTCCTTGGCAATGCCCGACCGTTCCAGAAGGGCTGCCATGAATATGAAAAGCGGAATCGATATGAGAACGTAGTTCGTCATTTGTCGGTAGACCGCCTGGGCCAGCACCGACATCGGGCCGGATCCGAAATCCCGGAAAAGAAGCACGGGCCCGAATTTCATGACCAGAACAGCGACCGCCAGGAAGGCCGAGGCGAAGCCGAGCGGCATGCCGATCGCCAGCAGAAAGAACATCCCCAGCAACAGCCAGAGGCTCAGCATCGCCACATCAGGCGATTTCATCCAGGCGAAGTAGCTCAGGAATTCCATTATGTTACTTCTCCAGCTTGCGGCGGATGTTTTCGATTTCGGCCTCGTCGATATCATCCGTGCTGTGATGCTCGGCGGCCTTGTTCCAATCAGAGATGATGTTGGACAAGGCTTGCAGGGCGACCAGGCAGATGATGATCAGAATGGCGGGTTTCACGATCCCCGGAATAGGCGGGTCCCAGGCGGTCCCGAAGGTTTCCATCCTCAGGAAGCGGCGCAGAGCATCATCATAGCCGCCCCAGACCATCGCGAATGTGAAAACCCAGATCAGGAACAGGGACAGGATATCAGAGAATTTCTGCATCCAGCGGGGCAGCATGTCATAGATCACGTAGATTCGGATATGGCTCCGCTGCTGCATCGCATATTGACCGGCCAGCAGGAAAACGAAGCTGGCAATCCACAAGGAAAGCTCGTTCGCCCAAAGCGTCGGCCTGGCGAAGACATATCGCGACACGACTTCATAGAACATCACGAAGACGATCACGGCGGTCATGATCATGGCAATCCGCGAACAGACCAACGAGATAATGTCGAATACACCATCGGGTTCGTATTCGATCACGCCGCGCGTATCAGACAGATACAGCGACACGCTCAGGATCGCGCCCGCGATGGCAAACAATGTGATCGCGACCAACGGGCGACCGGCAGGCCGGATCATCTCGTGCATGCCAATCGCATCTTCCGACAGCAGGCGATTCGCGACAAACCACACGAACAGGACGGCAACAACCGTAGTAAACGCGATGGCGAGCAGGCGTACAGGCTGCCTGAATGCGCCCAGCCAAAGGCTTTCCTTCTCCATCCCGGTCCTCCCTCGAAGGTGGCGGGCCTTTTTGTGGCCCGTGGTGAATGAGTGTGTTGAACGAACGGGTCCCGGAACAGGGGGCTGCAAGTGTCAGCGGTGGTCCGCGACCCAAGGGTCGCGGACAGGTCTCATCATTTGATCAGGCCAAGCTGCCGCAGATAGGTTTTGTGGCTTTCGACTATCGCAGCGGCTTCGGGGCTGCGGGTGGCCCAATCGTCCCATGCAGCCTGAGCCGCAACACGGAATTCCCTGCGGTCTTCATCGGACCAGTCGTACAGCGTAACGCCCTGTTTCCTAAGCGCCGCCGCAGCTTCGGTGTTGGCCTTTTCGTTCGCCATCGCGATCTGGAAGGACAGCTTCTGCCACGCCGTTTCAATGATGCGGCGTTGCTGCTCGGTCAGGCCGTCCCACACGTCCTTGTTGCAGGCGAGGTGGTCGGCAGGCATCGAGTGAAAGCCGGGATAGGTCGCGTATTTCACGATGTCATAAAGCCCCAGGCCCACGTTGTTCGCAAGACCGGAGGCGTCGGCACCGTCGATGATACCGGTTTCGAGTGCGGTGAAAATCTCGGTGAAGTCCATCACGATCGGTGATGCACCCATCTTTTCAAAGATCTCGGTTTCCATGCCCGGCGGCGAACGGAACTTCCAGCCCTTCAGATCTTCTGGACCCGCAATCGGCTTGGAGGACGAGAACGATTCCTGACCGTAAATCGACCACCCGATCAGCTGCATGTTTTGAGCATTGTAAAGCTCCTGCGCAGCTTTGTATCCCCCGCCATAATAGAGCCAGCTGTACTGCTGCCACGGCGTTTCATATCCGCCCATGATATCACCGACAAACTGGAAGGCCGGGTTCTTGCCGGTCTGGTATGCGCCACCGGTTGCGTCACAGTCCAGGATGCCGTTGATGGCCGCGTCGAAGGTCTCGACCGTTGCCACGACAGAGGACGAATAGAACATTTCAATGGTGATGTCGCCGCCAGACATGGTCTGAACGTCATCGACCCACTGCGCCAGCATTTTGCCGGTTGGGTGTTCGGACGCGTAATGTGTCTGAATCCGCAGCGTAACCGGCTCGGCCGCGGCGGACATGGCAATCATTGCTGTGGCGCCAGCCGCCATCAAAGTCGACGTGAATTTCATTGTTATTCCTCCCTCGGCGGCTCTCCTCGACCGCCATTCTCACCTTGGTGCACGCACGTGCACCGCGAAAGATGGTATACCATCTTGGGCGAATTTAGCGAATGCAATCTCGACAAGCAATAATTTTTGGTATACCAAGTCTTCACTTTCGCAGAAATGCTGATCCCGATAACCAAGGACGAATATCAAGCCATTTGTTTGTGTAGAAAGCCGGATGTCGAAAGAAACGCTCGCTGAACAGATTGCCAACCGGCTTAGACGGGACATCCTGCGGGGCAAGTTGCCGCCTGGAACGTCGGTCAAGGAACGCGACATCGGTGCCGACATGGGGGTGAGCCGCACCCCCATCCGCGAAGCCATTCGTATTCTGTCCAAAGAAGGGCTGGTCGAGCTGCGACCATCGCGCAGTCCGATCGTCGCCATATCCGATTTCAAAGAGGTCGCTGATCAGACAACAGTGTTGATCGAACTCGAAAAACTGTCTGCGGAGCTGGCCTGCAAGACCGCAACCGATGCCGACATCGACCACTTGGCAAGTATCGTGAACTACATGTCCGAGAATTTCGACACCATCGACCCGCTGGATATGTTCGAGGTGGATATGTCCTTTCACACCGCACTCGCATCATCGTCGGGCAACAGGGCTCTGGCCGAAACTCACAGCACATTCCTGCGCCGCTTGTGGCGGGCCCGATACCTGTCCGCGCGGCAAAGACGAAACCGCGAGCGCGTGGTTAATCAGCACACTCTCATCCTTGACGCGCTGCGCGCCCGCGACGGCCAGGCGGCACGGGACGCCATCGACTACCATCTCTGGCGTTTGGCCGAAGATATCCGTTCGGTCATTGAACAGGAATCAGCAAACCAAGAAACCTGAGGGACGCATAAATGAAGCTTTTACGATTCGGCCCCGAAGGCCACGAAAAACCCGGCATCCTGGATGACGACGGGAACGTGCGTGACCTTTCGGGCAAAGTCGATGACTTTGCCGGTGCGGCGGTGTCGCTCGATGCGCTGGACAGGATCCGCGCCATTGACATCAATGACCTGCCAAAGGTCGATGCCCCCGGTCGCATGGGATCTCCGCTGGCCTCGGTTCCCAATTTCTATTGCATCGGGCTGAACTATGCCTTGCACGCCAAGGAAAGCGGCATGCCCAACCCGCCCGAACCCATCCTGTTTTCCAAGGCGACCTCTTCGCTGTCGGGCCCGTTTGATTCTGTCATCATCCCCCGGGCTTCGGTCAAAAGCGACTGGGAGGTCGAACTGGGCGTGGTGATCGGCAAGACAGCGCTGTATGTCAACGAGGACGACGCGCTGGATTACGTGGCGGGCTACTGCACTATCAACGATGTGTCGGAACGATCCTTCCAGTTTGATCATCAGGGCCAGTGGATCAAGGGAAAATCCGCACCGACCTTTGGCCCCGTCGGGCCGTATCTCGTCACTGCGGATGAGGTCGGCGACCCACAGACCTTGCGCGTCTCGCTTGATCTCAATGGCGAAACCGTTCAGGATTCCAACACCAATGACATGATTTTCACGGTTCGCCAGATCATCAGCCATGTGAGCCGATTCATGGCCCTGGTGCCGGGCGACATCATCGCCACAGGCACACCGTCGGGCGTGGGCCTGGGGATGAACCCGCCGCGTTTTCTGACGCCGGGCGACGTGATGGAAGTCGAGGTCGAAGGCCTTGGCCGCCAGCGTCAAACCGCAGTCGCCGCAGAGTGACACGCAGGTCGCTCGTGCCGCTGCGGTCTCCTTGTGAAGGCCCGTCCGCCGCTTCGTAAATTGCCCCGCGGTTTTGCAACGCCGCAACGCCTTGGGCCTTGTCGTCACTTACCTGCGGCGGACAACGGCACGATGATCGGCATTTCCAGATCGTTGACAGAAATCAGTCGGCAATCGAGGCCAAAAACCCGATCAAGCTGTTCCTTGGTCAGAACGGACCTTGTTTCACCCTGCGCAACGATACGGCCCTGATGGAACAACACGACGTGATCGGCATAGCGCGGATTTGTGAAACATCATCAAAGCCCTCGGCCTTGCCAACTTGTTTTCACCCGCTCGAATGCGGCCTGATCTGCGCCTGTCCGGGTGATTTGAAGCGGCCCCTGAGTTGTTCTTTCGCACCGACTGTCTCCCAGAGCCGGAACCGCAGGCCATTGATCGGAACGACGACTTCATCCAAGTGCCATTTGTCACGGCTGTCTGGCCTGTCGCCCCCGGCCCAACGCGATCCAGCAAGCGAAATGGCGGCCGGCCCGGTTCACCCAATTCCGGGCGGGTTCCCGGCTGGCTATCACGCCGCGTTCGGCAAGCGGATCCTCGACATCCGCCGTGCTCAGAACAAAACGATGATACGTCCAGACCGCGCAGGCGATGATCTCGCGGGGAAAAC
Source organism: Roseovarius sp. (assembly GCA_016278295.1). Classification (GTDB taxonomy): domain Bacteria; phylum Pseudomonadota; class Alphaproteobacteria; order Rhodobacterales; family Rhodobacteraceae; genus Roseovarius. The sequence continues at coordinate 37,679 of JADQCC010000229.1, forward strand.
GGTCGCCTTTCAGGCGAGGCATCGGACAAGGTATCTTCATACCGGCTGCGACATGCGAACGCCGACGGGAAGACACGTTGGCAATCCCTGTCAGGAGAGGTGGGAGAATGGAAATCACGTGGGACATGCTTGCCGTCGGGGCGGTCGCGGCGCTGTTCGCGGGCGTCTCGAAGGGGGGATTCGGTTCTGGCGCGGCCTTTGCGGGGGCGGCGATTCTGGCGCTGGTGGCGCCGCCGGGGTTGGCGCTGGGGATCATGCTGCCGCTGTTGATGTTGATCGACCTCGCGACATTGCGGCCCTACTGGCGACAATGGGGCATCACCGAGGCAGCGCTGCTGATCCTCGGAGGGCTGCCAGGCGTGGCGCTGGGGGCTGCGTTCTACCGGGTGGCCGACGCCGATCTGCTGCGGCTTCTCATCGGCGCGATCGCGCTGGGGTTTGTCGGCTGGCAGGTGGCGCTCCGGTCCGGGGCGATCCGCGGCGCGGCGCGGCCCTTGCCGGGCTGGGCGGGCCTGATGGCGGGCCTCGTGGCCGGGTTTACCAGTTTCGTCAGCCACGCGGGCGGGCCACCGGCGGCCGTTTACCTGCTGTCGCGGGGCCTCGGCAAGACCGGCTATCAGGCGAGCACGGTGGCGCTGTTCTTCGTGCTCAACATCGCCAAGGCCGTGCCTTACGGCTTTCTCGGGCTGTTCACCGCCGAGACGTTGCACATCGACCTGATGTTGGCGCCTCTGGCACTGATGGGGGCGTGGATCGGCGTGCGCGCGCACCGGGCGGTACCGGAGCGCGCGTTCTTTGCAATCACCTATGTGCTGCTGACCGTGACCGGGCTCAAGCTGGTGATTGACGGCCTCTGATGCCTTTTCAGGCGTCGTTACCCGGGGCGGGCAGGCTGTCGGCCACCGTCTCGAATGCCTGACCGGCGGCGATCAGGCAGGTGATGCCGTTGGTGCCGGTCACGGTGATGGTCCAACTGCCGGAGGTGGCGGAGGCGAACACCTCGACCACCGCGTTGTTGGCCCCCAACCCCATCGACCGCCGGGTTTCACCATAAGCCTCATTGAGGCGCTGCACCACCATCTCTCGCGGGGCGCACTGGCTCGATTGCGCCGATGCCGGTATGGCCAGCAGGCAGGCGAGGGCCGCTGTCAGGCTCAGTTTTCTTGCGATCATCGTCACACCCTTTCCCCTTTTGAATCCCTGCCGTCCCGTGAAAGGATGCCGGAGGAGACGTGAAGACTTGGTTAATGCGGGGTGACGGGGCTCCGGTATGCTGCGGCGCGGCGGAAACTGCTTGAAGTTTTGCGGCAATAAATGGCATTCCTGCGCAAGATTGTTACCTCTCAGAGCAAGGACAGATCATGGCCAGCCCCTCACATCCCTATCGCTCGGTTCTCTATATCCCCGGCTCGAAGGAACGCGCGCTGGAGAAGGCGCGCGATCTGCCGACCGATGCGATCATCTTCGATCTGGAGGATGCCGTCGCCCCCGACGCCAAGGCCGAGGCGCGCGACATGCTGGTCGCGGCGCTGCGCGCGGGCGGCTATGGCAAGCGGGCGCGGATCGTGCGGATCAACGCGCTGACCACCGAGTGGGGGCTGGAAGATGCCCGCGCGCTGTGCGAGGCGGGGCCCGACGCGATCCTGTTGCCCAAGGTCAACACGCCATCCGATATCGACAACCTGACCGAGGTGATCGGCCCCGACCTGCCGGTCTGGACGATGATGGAGACGCCGGTCAGCGTGTTCAACGCGCGCGAGATCGCCGCGCACCGACAGGTGACGGGGCTGGTGGCGGGGACCAACGACCTGACCAAGGACCTCGGCTGCCGGGTGCGCGCCGACCGCCTGCCGCTGATGACCGCGTTGCAGATGGTGGTGATGGCGGCGCGCGCGGCGCGGATCGTGGCGGTGGACGGGGTCTATAACCGGTTCCGCGACGGCGACGGGCTGAAGGTGGAATGCGAGCAGGGGCGCGACCTCGGCTTTGACGGCAAGACACTGATCCACCCCGCGCAAATCGAGATCGCCAACACCGCCTTTGCCCCCACCAATTCGGAGATTGAACTGGCCGAACGGCAGATCGCGGCCTATGAAGAAAGCCGGGCCTCGGGACAGGGGATCGCGGTGGTGGACGGGCAGATCGTCGAGAACCTGCACATCGTCGCGGCGCAGCGCATCCTCGACCGGGCGCAGGCGATACGGGACATGGCAGCGGAGTAGCGACCAATGGTTTACCTCATCCTCGGGCTGATCCTCTGGACGGCGGCGCATCTGTTCAAGCGGGTGGCCCCCGAGTTGCGCGCCGGGATGGGGGCCGCCGGCAAGGGGCTGGTGGCCGTGGGCGTTCTCGCGGGGCTCGGGCTGATGATCTACGGCTACCGGCAGGCGGAGTTTGTCAACATCTGGTTTCCGCCCGCGTGGGCCGTGCATCTCAACAACCTGATGATGCTGGGGGCCGTGTTCCTCTATGGAATGAGCGCCACCAAGGGGCGGCTCAGGGGCGCGCTCCGCCACCCGCAACTGACCGCCGTCAAGGTCTGGGCGGTGGCGCACCTGCTGGTGAACGGCGATCTCGCCTCGCTGATCCTCTTTGGCGGGTTGCTCGCCTGGGCGGTGCTGGAGGTGGTGGTCATCAATCTCTCCGAGGAATGGGAGCGTCCCGCACCAGGCGAGGCAAAAAAGGACGTGCTGCTGGTGATCATCACCGTGGTGATGTTCCTTGTCATCACTTTCATTCACAACTGGCTGGGTGTCTGGCCATTCCCGGGGTAAGGCGATGAAACTCTACCGTTTTCTCAGCGCTGACGACACGTCGGAATTTTGCCACAAGGTGACGACCGCCCTCAACGACGGCTGGGAGCTTCACGGCGGGCCCACCTATGCCTTTGACGTTGCCAACGGCGTGATGCGCTGCGGTCAGGCCGTGGTGAAGGAGAAAGAGGGCAGCTATTCGCCCGACATGAAGCTGGGAGAGCAGTAGGCATGAAGACCAATCCGGGCCGGTTCTTCGAGGATTATACCCTCGGCGAGGTGATCCGCCACGCGGTGCCGCGCAGCGTCTCGGGCGGCGAGCGGGCGCTCTATCACGCGCTCTACCCGGCGCGGCACGCGCTTTATTCCTCCAACGAGTTCGCGCGTGCGAGCGGGCTGCCCGAAAGTCCGATCGACGACATGGCGGCGTTTCACATCGTGTTTGGCAAATCGGTGCCGGACATCTCGCTCAATGCCGTGGCCAATCTCGGCTATGCCGAGGCGCGCTGGCTGCGCCCGGTCTATCCCGGCGACACGTTGCGCAGCGAATCCGAGGTGATCGGGCTCAAGCAGAACTCCTCTGGCAAAACCGGGGTGGTGTATGTGCGCACCACCGGCGTCAATCAGCATGACCTGCCGGTGATGGAATTCACCCGCTGGGTCATGGTGCGCAAGAACGACATGAACGCCCCGGCACCGGACCCGGTGGTGCCGCAGACGGCACCGGCGGTTGACCCGGACGACCTCATCATCCCGGCGGGGCTCGACTTCACGAATTACGATTTCGAGCTGGCAGGCGAGCCGCACCGGCTGGGCGATTACGAGATCGGCGAACGGATCGACCACGTCGATGGCGTAACCATCGAGGAAGCCGAGCACATGATCGCGACGCGGCTGTGGCAGAACACATCCAAGACGCATTTCGACGCCACGCCACGCGCCGATGGCAAGCGGCTCATCTATGGCGGGCATGTGATCTCGATGGCGCGCGCACTGTCGTTCAACGGGCTCGCCAATGCGCAGATGGTCGCCGCGATCAACGCGGGTTCTCATGCCAACCCGTGCTTTGCCGGCGACACGGTGCGCGCCTGGTCCGAGGTGCTCGACCGTGCAGAGGTGGACGCGCCGGGGGTGGGCGCGCTGCGCCTGCGACTGGTGGCCACCAAGGGCGGCGCGCCCTTCACCCTCAAGGACGAGGACGGCAAATACCTGCCGCACGTGTTGCTGGATCTCGATTACTGGGCGCTGATGCCGGTCTGAGCCCCTGCGGTCAGAGACTGCGCAGGATCGCCTTCAACTCGGGTTCCCGCACAAGTTTCGCGGCCTGTTTCGCCGGCACCCAGAGCCGCTTGCGCTGTCCCGCCTCGGGGAAGCTGTCGGCGAGATCGCCCTTGCGCAACCGCACCTTGTAGAGATGCGCGACGATCGGGATCATACTGCCATCGTCGAGCGACTTGTCATAGAAGAACCGTCCGGCAGGGCGCGCCTTGTCGGCACCCGCGCGCACGCCCGCCTCTTCCCACGCCTCGCGCATGGCCGTCTGCGCGTCGCTCAGCCCCTTGATCGGCCAGCCCTTGGGCACGATCCAGCGCGCGGTGTCGCGGCTGGTGATGAGCAGCACCTCCTTGCGCCCCTTTTCCTTGCGCCAGCACAGCGCCGCCACCTGCCGTTCTGGCGGATAGGCGGTGCGCGCGCCGCAGCACTCGGTTACGGATTGCATCTTTACCATTTGGTTTGCCCTGCCCGGCGTGTTCGCATTTTTTCGCCTATTATCGTTAAAGTTAAGCGGAAACCGGGCGCTTTGCAAATCACCGTGTGTTTCGCGGCGTGTTTCGCCGCTTGGCCCGCAGCGTCGGGTCTGCCTCTGTCGGATCCTCGGGCCAGGGGTGCCGGGGATAGCGGCCGCGCATGTCCTTGCGCACATCGGCGTAAGAGGTGGCCCAGAAACCGGGAATGTCGGTGGTGGTCTGCACCGGTTTCTGCCCCGGCGACAAGAGCGTGACGCGCAATCGCCGCCGGGCAACGACCGGGTGCTCGGTCTGGCCGAACATTTCCTGCAGACGCAGGGTGATCTCCGGCTCTTCGCCGGAATAGTCGATGGGGATCTTGCGCCCCAGCGGCGTGAGGAAATGCGCGGGCGCGCTGCTGTCAAGCGCCTGCATCTGGTCCCATGTGAGCCTTGCGCGCAGCGCGTCCAGCATATCGAACACCTTCCAGTCCCGTGCCGTTTTCACGCCCCCGAGAAACGGCAGCAACCATGTTTCCAGCGTGTCCATGAGCGCCGCCTCGGACATGTCGGGCAGGTCCGGCATGGCCTCGCGGCAGAGCGCCACGCGGGCCGCGAAACGGCGGGCGGCATCGGTCCAGTTCAACCCGAGGTCGCGCACCCCGTCGAGCATGGCGCGGGCGGCCGCCTCTTGCGGCGCGTCCTTCCAGAGCCGGTCATCCAGGATCAGCGCGCCGAACCGCTCCTGCTTGCGGGCAACGACGCGGCGCGCGCGCCGGTCCCACGCGCAGACAGCCTGCCAGCCGATCCGGTCGCCGTAGAGGTCGCGCAGCTCCGCCTCGCCGATCTCGATAGCCTGCCGGATGCGTGCCTCACGCGGGTCACCGTCGAGATCGGTGGCGACGATGAGCCGCGCGCCGGACATGGGGTCGCCCTCTGGCATGACCGCCCCCTTGCCGCCCGAGAGCACGTAGCGCGGGGCGTCGCCCTTGCGGCGCAGCCCGATGCGATCAGGGTAGGCCAGCGCGGCGCGTCCGGCATCGCTCATCCCGGCCTCTGCCCCCCTGGCCTGACGGGCCAGGCGTTTCGCCTCGGCGCGGATACGCTCGACCGCGGCGCGATTGGCGGGGTGGGGGTGACGCTCGGCATAGGCGCGCGGATCGCGGATCGCCGCGAGCCGCAGGGACAGGTCCACAGGCGCGCCACGCGCCAGCGGGTCGCGATCCGCCAGCAGCGCCGCCATCGGGGCGGCACCGGGGCCGGCCACGGCCAGCATATGCGCAAGCCGGGGATGCAGCGGCAACGCCGCCAGCACGCGCCCGTGATCGGTGATGCGCCCCTTGCCGTCGAGCGCGCCCAGCATTGTCAGAAGCGCGCGCGCCTCGGCGTAGCTGCCGGGGTTGGGCGGGGTGAGGAAGGGAAGCGCCTCTGGTTCCGCCCCCCACAAAGCCAGTTCCAGCGCCAGCCCGGCGAGGTCGGCGGCCTCGATCTCGGGCGACGGAAAGGGGGCGAGCGCGCCCTCCTCGCCGCGCGTCCAGAGCCGGAAGCATAGGCCCTCGGCCACCCGGCCCGCGCGGCCCGCGCGCTGCGTCGCCTCGGCGCGGGTGACCCGTTCGGTCACCAGCCGCGACATGCCCGAGCCGGGATCGAACCGCGCCCGCCGCGCACGGCCCCCGTCCACCACGACGCGGATATCCTCGATGGTGAGAGAGGTCTCGGCGATGGCGGTCGCGAGCACGATCTTGCGGCCCTCCGGGCACGGGGCGATGGCGGCGCGCTGCGCGGCGAACTCCATCGCGCCGAACAGCGGGCGCAGGTGACAGCCGGGTGGCAGGCGGCCCTTGAGCAACGCCTCCACCCGCCTGATTTCTCCCTCGCCGGGGAGAAAGACGAGCACACCGCCCCCTGTCTCCGCGACCGCGCGCTCCACCAGATCGGCCACGCCCTCCTCGAAGCGCTGCGCCTTACGCCGGGGGCGGTCGAGCCAGCGGGTCTCGACCGGGTAGCTGCGCCCCTCCGACGTCACCACCGGCGCGTCACCCATCAGCCGCCCCACCGGCTCGGCATCGAGCGTGGCGGACATGGCGAGCAGGATCATGTCCTCGCGCAGCGCGCCTGCCACCTCGAGGCACAGGGCAAGGCCAAGATCGGCGTTGAGCGAGCGTTCGTGAAACTCGTCGAAGATCACGGCACCGACGCCGGGCAGGTCCGGGGCAGACTGGATCATGCGGGTGAGGATGCCCTCGGTCACCACCTCGATCCGGGTCGTCCTCGACACCTTCGCCTCGCCCCGGATACGGTAGCCGACGGTCTCACCCACCCGTTCGCCCAGGGTTTCGGCCATGCGCTCGGCGGCGGCGCGGGCAGCGAGACGGCGCGGCTCCAGCATCACGATACGGCCCTGACAAATCCCCGCCCGCAGCATCTCAAGCGGCACTGCGGTGGTCTTGCCCGCCCCCGGCGGAGCCTGCAACACCGCGCGCCCGCGCCGCCGCAGCGCTTCGAGCAGGGCGGGAATGGCGTCGTGGATGGGCAGTTGGGCGGACATGCCCCGGTTATCCGACAGCGACGCCCGCTTGACCAGAGGAGGAACCGCACCGCACCTGGTTTTTCGGAGACTGCAAATCGAGGGCGGATTGGAACCACCGAAAAGGACAACAAAGTGAACCGCCATTCACCGGAGACACACGCGCGAGCCGTGCGAAGGGGGCTCGACGATGAATGACAGGCGCACAGGAATGAACAGAACCGTGACCGGGCGCTGCCTAGCTTCGCGACCAGCGCGATCGCCCGGTCGGCGTTGCCCATCGGACAAAACCGCGCCACGCGGGACCGGTGAGCATCAGTATGACGACGAATGCCTGCGCGGCGAGCGTTTCAGCCACGGGAAAGACCCCGAACCAGACTTGCAGCCATTGGAGATCGGGAAACCAGCCGACCGGCGTGGCATCGACCAGCGCGGCGGTTTGCAGGCCGCGAATCCCGGCCCCGGTCAGCGTCACGGCGAGAATCGCAAGCAGCGCCGTGGTGACCCGGAAGAACACCCCGATCGGCAACCGTCGCCCCGATGCCAGGACCGCCCATCCCGCGGCGAGCGCCGCGGCCCCACCCAGCGCCAGCCCCGCCAGGACCGGCGACATCGCGGCGTCGATCAACAGCGCCTCGAGGAAGAGCACCGTCTCGAAACCTTCGCGGAACACCACGAGGAAAGCGAGGCCCCCCACCGTAAACCGGTTCGCGACGCCGCCCATGCGGGCGCGGAACCGGGCGACGTGGCCGCCGCCGGCGGCGAAGCCCATCACCAGCGCGACCAGGACCAAAGCCGCCAGCAACGCGGTGCCGCCCTCGAGCGCCTCGCGCGCGAGGGTAGAGATCGAGAACAGCCAGCGCGCGCCCGCCCAGAGCGTGACGCTCGCGCCAAGCGCGAGCAGCACACCGCCGGCGATGGACCCGCGGAACCGCGCCGGCGACTTGCCCTCTGCCCTGAGCGCGGCGAGGAGCGCGGCGATGATCAGGACCGCCTCGAATCCCTCACGAAACAGCAGGAGCGCCGATTGCAGCGCCACGCCGTAGGCCGAGACAGGCTGTTCGATGACCGCGCGCGCGGCTTCGAGCTCGGCGTTGACGCGCGCAACTTCGGCGGCGATATCACCTGCCTCCGCACGGCGACCGATCAGCGCGCCAAGCCCCGGTCGGCTTGCAGTGCCGTCCCAGAACCGCGCTTCAAGCCGCATCGCCGTCGACGGGGCACGCGGCACAAGGCGCTGCTCGATATCGGGATCGAACCAGGAATAGGCTTCGAGCCGTTTCGTCTCGGCGCCCGCCCAGTCGCCCGCGCTTGCCATGAGGGTCAGTTCCTCGAGCGTTGCAGCGATCTGCTCAAAGGCCACCGAGGTTCCGCCGCGGGCGACATCGGCGCCGAATTCGGCATCGATCAGTGCGAGCGCCTCGGCGACCAGCGGTTCGACGCGATCGGTCTTGTCGGCGATCTCGCGGCGCATGGTATCGAGAAGGGTATCGAGCCGCGCGGCGGCCTCGCTATCCATCTCGGGCGCAAGATCACCCAGAATCATCGCCGCGCGGTCGCGGAACATCCTTGCTTCGCTGTATTCTACCGGGATGCGCACGACCCCGTCCTTCACGCCGTTGCCATATTCCTCCTGCACGAGCGCGGTGAATCGGCGCATGAGCGCCGCCCTGCGGACGCGTTCTTGCACCGGAAGCGTGACCGGCGCATAGCCCGCGAGCAACGCTTCGATCCCGGAGATCGCATCGGGGTCGCGCGCGGCGCGGGCGAGATCGCGGAGGAGCGTCGCAAGCCCGTCACGCCCCAGTTTGTCGATCAGGCTATCCTCGAGATAGGTGACCATGCCTTCGATCCGACCCAGATCGCCTGCATATTGCGTCTCATACCCCTTCACCGCATCGCGCGCGGCGCGGGCGAGCGCCAGGCGCAATTCCGAAGCCGCCACGGTCAGAAGCTCGGCTTCGACCGTCGCGCGCGCTGCCTCGGGCGAGAGCGTCCCGTCCCCCAGCGCCTGAATCGCAAGGGCGGCGGCCGTGTCGCCGGAGGCACGGGCATAATCGCGGATGGTCAGCCAATTCTTCGCGAGGGCCGCATCGCCACCTGCGATGGCTCTGTCAAGCTGCGTCCGCGCGCCGGCCAGGATCCGCGCCCAGAGCCGCTGACGCCAGCGCGCCGCGCCGGGGATGTCGTCTT
>JADQCC010000031.1 GCA_016278295.1 Roseovarius sp.
GGCGGGGCTCGCCCCCGGCACACGGTTCAGCCCCGCGGTTCAGGATCGGCTGGCCGACCTGCTGCTGGCCGATGCCGGGCTCGACGCCGTGCGCCGCGGCGGGATCACGCACGCGGCATTCCTGCTCAACCTCGCCAAGGTCTGGGCCGGACTGCCCACCCCCTCGGGACGCAGCTATTATCACGGGGTGGCCGGGAACCGGGCCGTGCTGAGCTATGACAGCTACACAAATGCCGTCGTTGACATCCTCGGCGGATAGCCTGCGGGGGGCGCATGGTCGATGCCAGGGCGCGCCCGCCTTCTGAAACGAAAAGCCCCGCGCGATCGCTCGCGCGGGGCCAATCCGTAGGGTGGGTCTCAGCCCGCCGGTCTTACCAGTCCTCGCGGACCACGACGCGGGTCTTGATCGGCAGCTTCATGGCGGCGAGACGCAGGGCCTCGACAGCCACGCCTTCGCTGACGCCGTCGATCTCGAACATCACGCGGCCGGGCTTGACCTTGCAGACCCAGCGATCGACCGAGCCCTTGCCCTTGCCCATGCGGACCTCGATCGGCTTGGCGGTCACCGGCACATCCGGGAAGATCCGGATCCAGACGCGGCCCTGACGTTTCATGTGGCGCGTCATGGCGCGGCGCGCGGCCTCGATCTGGCGCGCGGTGACGCGCTCGGGCTCGGTCGCCTTGAGCCCGTAGGCACCAAAGTTCAGATCCGAACCGCCCTTGGCCTCGCCCTTGATGCGGCCCTTGAACTGCTTGCGGAATTTCGTGCGCTTAGGTTGAAGCATCTGTCATTCCTCCTCAGCGACGGCCGCCGGCGCCACGTGGGGCGGGGCCATCCTGCAGTTCCTGGGCCTTGCGATCGCGGGCACTCGGGTCGTGCTCCATGATCTCGCCCTTGAATATCCAAACCTTGATGCCGATGATTCCATACGGCGTCGTGGCTTCGACATTGGCGTAGTCGATATCGGCGCGCAGCGTGTGCAGCGGCACCCGCCCCTCGCGATACCATTCGGTCCGCGCGATCTCGGCACCGCCGAGACGGCCAGCGACGTTCACCCGGATGCCGAGTGCACCCATGCGCATCGCGTTCTGCACCGCGCGCTTCATCGCACGGCGGAACGACACCCGGCGCTCGAGCTGCTGGGCGATGCTGTCACCCACCAGCGCGGCGTCAAGCTCTGGCTTGCGGACCTCGACGATGTTGAGGTGCAGTTCGCTCGCGGTCATCTTCGCCAGCTTGCGGCGCAGCGTCTCGATATCCGCGCCCTTCTTGCCGATGATGACGCCGGGGCGCGCGGTGTGGATCGTCACGCGGCACTTCTTGTGCGGGCGCTCGATGATGACCCGGCTAACGCCCGCCTGCTTGCACTCCGTCTTGATGAACTCGCGGATTTTCAGATCCTCGAGCAGCAGATCACCATAATCCTTGGTGTCGGCATACCAGCGGCTGTCCCAGGTGCGGTTGACCTGCAGGCGCATACCGATCGGATTGACTTTGTTACCCATCAGGCTTGCTCCTCGATTTCACGCACCTTGATCGTCAGTTCCGAGAACGGCTTGCGCAGCGCGCCAAACCGGCCGCGCGCCCGCGGACGTCCGCGCTTGAGCACCAGGTTCTTGCCGACCCAGGCTTCGGCGACGATCAGCTCGTCCACGTCCAGCCCGTGATTGTTCTCGGCATTCGCGATCGCCGATTGCAGGCATTTGCGCACGTCCTGCGCGATCCGCTTGTTGGAAAAGGTGAGGTCGGTCAGCGCCTTCTCGACCTTCTTGCCGCGGATCATCGCCGCGACGAGGTTGAGCTTCTGCGGGCTGGTGCGCAGCATCCGCAGCTTGGCCATCGCCTCGTTATCCGCCACGCGGCGGGGATTCTTATCCTTGCCCATGGCTTATTTCCTCTTCGCTTTCTTGTCCGCCGCGTGCCCGTAATAGGTGCGGGTCGGCGAGTATTCGCCGAATTTCTGACCGATCATGTCCTCGCTGACGTTCACCGGCACGTGCTTGTGCCCGTTGTAGACGCCAAAGGTGAGGCCCACGAATTGCGGCAGGATGGTCGAACGGCGCGACCAGATCTTGATGACTTCGTTGCGCCCCGATTCGCGTGCTGCCTCGGCCTTTTTCAGGACGTAGGCATCGACGAAGGGGCCTTTCCATACAGAGCGGCTCATGTGTTAACGGCCCTTCTTCTTGGCATGACGCGAGCGCAGGATGAGCTTTTGCGACGCCTTGTTCTTGTTGCGGGTGCGCGCGCCCTTGGTGGGCTTGCCCCAGGGCGTGACCGGATGGCGGCCGCCCGAGGTGCGGCCTTCGCCGCCGCCGTGGGGGTGGTCGATCGGGTTCATGACGACGCCACGCACCGAGGGACGCTTGCCATAGTGGCGCATCCGGCCCGCCTTGCCGTAGTTCTGGTTCGAGTTGTCGGGGTTGCTGACGGCCCCGACGGTGGCCATGCACTCCTGCCGCACGAGGCGAAGCTCGCCCGAGCTGAGCCGGATCTGCGCATAGCCGCCATCGCGGCCCACGAATTGCGCATAGGTGCCCGCGGCACGCGCGATCTGCCCGCCCTTGCCGGGCTTCAGCTCGATGTTGTGGACGATCGTGCCGATCGGCATGCCCGAAAACGGCATCGCGTTGCCGGGCTTGATGTCGGCCTTGGCCGAGGCCACGACGCTATCGCCAACGGCGAGCCGCTGCGGCGCCAGGATATAGGCCTGCTCGCCATCTTGATACCTGATCAGCGCGATGAACGCGGTCCGGTTCGGATCGTATTCGATCCGCTCGACGGTGGCCGCCACATCGAATTTGGTGCGCTTGAAATCGACGATCCGGTAGAGGCGTTTCGCCCCGCCCCCGCGACGACGCGAGGTAATCCGCCCGGTGTTGTTGCGACCGCCCGATTTCGTCAGACCCTCGGTGAGGGATTTGACGGGACGGCCCTTGAACAGCTCCGAACGGTCGATCAGCACCAGCCCGCGCTGGCCCGGCGTCGTCGGCTTGTACGACTTGAGTGCCATGCTTTCTGTCTTCCGTTTGCAAACGCGCGCCCGAAGGCCCGCTATGTAGGATGGGTTTGATCCCACCGTGGTTATAGGCCCCCGAAGGTGCCCGGCTTGCGGGATGACGGGTGCGTGCCCCTTCATCTCCTGAAAAACACGCAGCCCCGGACAAAGCCGGGGCGGCGCGGATGAGGCCTCTTATTAGAGACCCGTTGTCACGTCAATGGTGCTGCCCTCTTCGAGCGTCACATAGGCTTTCTTGACGTCATTGCGGGTGCCCTTGACCCCGCGGAAACGCTTTTCCTTGCCCTTGGTGATGGTGGTGTTCACCGCCTTCACCTTGACGCCAAAGAGCGCCTCGACGGCTTCCTTGATCTGGGGCTTGTTGGCGCCGATGGCCACCTCGAAGACGACCGCGCCGCTCTCGGACGCCATCGTCGCCTTCTCGGTGATGACCGGCTTGCGGATCACGTCGTAATGTTCTGCCTTGGCACTCATTTCAGTCGAGCCTCCAGTGCTTCGACACCCGCCTTGGTGATCACCAGGGTGTCACGCTTGAGGATGTCATAGACATTCGCACCCATGCTGGGCAGCACATCGAGACCCTCGATATTGGCCGCCGCGCGGGCGAATTCGGCGTTGACCTGCGCGCCGTCGATGACCAGCGCACGCTTCCAGCCCAGATCCTTGACCTGCTTTGCAAGCGTCTTGGTCTTGCCGTCGCTGGCCGCATCCTCGATCACCACGAGCTCGCCGGCCTGCGCCTTGGCGCTGAGGGCGTGCTTGAGGCCAAGCTGGCGCACCTTCTTGGGCAGATCATGCGCGTGGCTGCGCGGGGTCGGGCCCTTGTAGATACCACCCTTGCGAAAGATCGGTGCGTTGCGGTCGCCGTGGCGGGCGCCACCGGTGCCCTTCTGGCGATAGATCTTCTTGGTGGAATAGCTGGTTTCCGACCGGGTCTTGACCTTGTGCGTCCCGGCCTGCGCCTTGTTACGCTGCCAGCGGACAACGCGGTGCAGGATATCGGCGCGGGGGTCCAGGCCGAAGATGTCTTCGCCCAGATCGACCGACCCGGCCTTGCCGCCGTCCAGTTTGATCACGTCGAGTTTCATTCCTCGCTGTCCTTCTTCTCGGCCTCGATTTCGGCCTCGGCTTCCTTGAGCGCGGCCTCCTCGGCGGCGGCGGCCTCCTCGGCGAGACGCTTGGCCTCCGCTTCGGCCTCGGCGGCAGCGGCAGCGGCGGCTTCTTCGGCAGCGCGTGCCGCCTCTTCCGCTGCCGATTTCAGCGCGGCGGGGAGGATGGCATTCTCGGGAAACGGCTTCTTCACCGCGTCCTTGATCGTCACCCAGCCACCTTTCGATCCAGGGACGGCGCCCTTGATCATGATGAGGCCGCGATCCGCATCGGTACGCACCACCTGCAGGTTCTGCGTGGTGACGCGAACGGCCCCCATGTGGCCGGCCATCTTCTTGCCCTTGAACACCTTGCCGGGGTCCTGGCACTGGCCGGTAGACCCGTGCGAGCGGTGGCTGATAGAGACACCGTGGCTGGCGCGCAGGCCGCCGAAATTGTGCCGCTTCATCGCCCCGGCAAAGCCCTTGCCGATCGAGGTGCCGGACACGTCGACGAACTGCCCCTCAAAGTAATGGTCGGCGGTGATTTCCTCACCGACGGCGATCAGGTTCTCGGGCGCCACGCGGAATTCCGCGACGCGCCGCTTGGGCTCGACCTTGGCGGCGGCGAAATGGCCGCGCATGGCCTGGCTCGTGCGCTTGGCCTTCGCCGTGCCGGCGCCGAGCTGTACGGCCGAATAGCCGTGTTGCTCCGGGGTGCGCTGTGCCACCACCTGGAGCTTGTCGAGTTGAAGAACGGTCACAGGAACCTGCTTGCCGTCTTCCATGAACAGCCGGGTCATCCCGACCTTCTTCGCGATCACACCAGAGCGCAACATCACCTTGCCCTCCTCAAACCGAAATCTGCACGTCCACGCCCGCGGCGAGGTCGAGCTTCATCAGCGCGTCCACGGTCTGCGGGGTGGGATCGACGATGTCGAGAAGCCGCTTGTGGGTGCGGATCTCGAACTGGTCGCGGGATTTCTTGTTCACGTGGGGGCCACGAAGAACGGTGTATTTCTCGATCTTGTTCGGCAAGGGGATCGGCCCGCGCACCTGCGCGCCGGTCCGCTTGGCGGTGTTGACGATTTCCTGCGTGCTGGCATCCAGAACGCGGTAATCGAACGCCTTGAGCCGAATGCGAATGTTTTGGCCTTGCATTGGTCTAGCCTTTCGCGGCTTTGGAGTTGATAGGAGGAAGGCCGGACCACCCGGCCTCCCTCGTCGAACCCTGGGGTAGATTACTCGATGATCTTGCTGACGACGCCGGCGCCGACGGTGCGGCCGCCTTCGC
>JADQCC010000274.1 GCA_016278295.1 Roseovarius sp.
GCTCGTCAGGCTCATAACCTGAAGGTCGTAGGTTCAAATCCTACTCCCGCAACCATCTTTACCGGCGTCGATTGCAAGTTGTGATCGATGCCGGTCCCCGCAACCATCTTTACTTGCTCGGGCAACAAGTGAAGATTAGATCCAGCCCCCGCAACCATCTTTACTTGCGAAGACCCCGCCCCCGAGGCGGGGTTTTTCGTTTGCGCGGAAATCGTAAGGATTCCAGCAAGATCGCCCTGAACGTCGATCTCCACCTTGCCCGCGACCGGCGTCAGCACAATCTGATGCACCAGCGAGCGAATGGTGTCGGCGGCCTCTATCCGCTTGCCCTCGTCTTCATCCTGAAGCGACTCGTAGAGCTGCTGGATGCGCTTGCGATATTGCAGCGCCATGCTCGGGTGGAGCAGGGGCGGTGGCTCGTCAGCTTCGGCTAGGAACAGTTCCAGATCGGCTTTTCTCGCCTCGAGCTTCTTGCTTCGCTCCTTCACCATTTCCACGGAGAGCGCGTCGCTCAGGTATAGATCGAGAATCTTTTCCAGTTCTCGGTTGATCTTGGTCAGCTCAGCCTCAGACGAAGCAATACTGGCGCGGCCTTCCATTCGCAGGCGGTTCATCTCTTGCGTGAACACCTCGCAGAAATGGGCGAACAGCTCAGGGTCAACGAGTCTGGTACGCAGCGCGTTCAGCACGCGCGATTCCAATTCATCACGGCGAATATTGACACGGTTGTCGCAGGTGCCCTTGTTGCGAGCCGTCGAGCATCCGATCAGCGTTGCCGAGATCGCGGAGTACCCGCCACCACAGCATGAACATTTGGTTAGGCCCGAGAAGAGGTATTTGGGACGCCGCCGGTGATTGACGGTGCGGACATCTGTGTTGCCGTTATCGTCGCGGGTGAGCTTGTTCTTCTCCTGCCGTGCCTTCACAGCATTCCAGAGATCGTCGTCGAGGATCCGGAGCTCTGGCGTCTCCTGGATGACCCATTCCGATTCCGGGTTGGGGCGCGCCTGGCGCTTTCCGGTGTTCGGGTCCTTTACGAAGCGCTGGCGGTTCCAGACGATCTTGCCGACATACATCTCATTATTGAGGATGCCGTTGCCACGCTTCGGGTTGCCGTTGATCGTGCTGAAACCCCAGTCGCCGCCCGAAGGGGCCGGAATGCCGTCCTTGTTCAGTGCAAAAGCGATGGTCTTTGCCGACTTACCGGCGGCGTAGTCGCGGAAGATGCGGAGAACGACGGCGGCCTGGTCTTCGTTGATGGTGCGGTCGCCGCGAATGGGTTCGCCATTGGCGTCCAGCTTCTTGACCACATCGTAGCCATAGGAATTGCCGCCACCCGATTTGCCAGCCTCGACACGGCCGCGCTGGCCGCGGCGGGTCTTGTCTGCAAGATCTTTAAGGAAGAGGGCATTCATCGTGCCCTTCAGACCGACATGCAGATGGCTGACCTCGCCTTCAGACAAGGTGAACATCTTCACATCCGCATAGGACATGCGTTTGAAGATACCGGCGATGTCTTCCTGATCACGCGAGAGGCGATCCATCGCCTCAGAGAGGATCACGTCGAACCGGCCACTCATGGCGTCGGTCATCAGGGCCTGGATGCCCGGACGGATCAGGGATGCTCCTGAAATCGCGTGGTCCGTATATTCTTCGATGACGTGCCAGCCCTGCTTTTCGGCATGGAGGCGGCACATGCGAAGCTGGTCGGCGATGGAAGCGTCGCGTTGATTGTCAGAAGAATAACGGGCGTAGATCGCGACTTTCAAAACATTGCTCCCATCCGCATCAGGAGGTGCGCTTCCTCCTTTGCCTGGACAACTTCACTTCCTCTGCAAAGCATTCCCGTGCCGCCTGCTTTGCCAGGATGCCGACCAGACGCAGAAGGCGAGGGTCGGGACTGCCGCACGGCGTAAACGTCAACTCCGGCGCGTCCAGCAGCAAAGATTCGAGCAGCGCTTCGCGCTCGGCTACTGTCATCTTTGCTGTGTTTTGTGGGGCTCGCAAGGTCATAACTGACAGCATTCGTCCCATGCCCGGCATTAGCAACGAAATTTGCGGGCGAACATTTGGCGGCGTTCAGCGTGCCAATGCGCGTTATGGCGTGCGGCGGCGTAACATGGCGTGCCATGGCAGAGTAAAATGACCTGTCGGAATCGCTCGCTGTCGCCGTCATCTTTTGCCTCGTTGCTGGTCCCTCGGAAGCTTTTGCTTGCAAATGAGACTTTATCGTATTGTAATTAGAGATACAAGGCGCTATCTTCCGACTAAGGAGACTCGCCATGGGCAACACTGCCGAACGCAAGGAATATCCGATCTCGATGCGTCTGCCCGAAGCGGATGTTGCCATGATTGATCGCGCCGCCAGCCTGCGCGGCCGCTCGCGCACCGATTTCGTGCGAGATGCCGCTGTGCGCGCGGCCGAGGAGGTCGTCATGGAGCAGGGCCTGATCCGGATGAGCCCGGAAGGCTTTGCTCAGTTCATGGATGTGCTGTCGCGCCCGGCCGCTCCTGTTCCGGAGATGGTTGAAGTGCTGAAGCGGCCTGCGCCGTGGGAGCCCGGCTACGCGGCGAAGCGGTAATCCCTTGCTGCTTTCAGGACCCGAGCTGCTTTCCGCCGCCCACGATGTTTCCCAGTTTTCCTGTGGCAAGCCGACGCTCGACCACTGGCTGAAGACCCGCGCGCTCTCCAATCAGCAGAAGGGCTTTACCGCCGTTCTTGTCGTGCATGAGGCAGGGCGTGTGGTTGGATACTACGGCCTTGCACCAACAGCCGTTGTGCCATCGGTGCTACCGCGCTCCATCCGGACGGGGCAGCCGCCTAATCCAATTCCCTGCATGCTGCTTGGTCAGCTCGCGACCGATATCGGCTCGGCCGGGTTGGGCATCGGGACTGGCCTTGTGAAGCACGCCCTCCAACGGTGCGTTCAGGCCGCATCGCTGATCGGTGGGCGGGCATTGATGGTCAACGCCGTCGACGGGGAGGCTGCCGAATTCTGGCAGCGCCGAGGATTTGAGCCTACCAGAGATGATGAACTGGTCCTGTTTCGCTCGATCAGCGATATTGCTGCGTCGCTCCGTGAGGCTGGAAGGTGAATAGCCCGACGTTTCGTGGACGTCGTCCTTGCTAAATTGAGGCAAGGACCTGCGCCGGACATTCAAGACGGTGACCGGCAAGGCGAGGATCTCGAAGGAAATCCGCTTCCGCCTCCAGAACCACGCGTTGCAGGATGCCAGCTGCAAGAACCATGACCGCTAGGCACCACATAGTGGAAAAGCGCGCCGACATGACGAAACGGCACAGGTTCGTCTGCGCCACGCTTGCCAAGAAGTGCCCGCAAGTGCCGGAGGGCATGCAATAGCCCGGCCTTCGACGGTACTCAGATCCAATCTGAAAACCGATCATAGGCATCGATCCGCCGAACCGGGGGATCGACCTCATACCGGTTGATTTCCGTTCTCAAGAACCGTAGCTCGGCCTCAAGCTGAGCCTCGGGAACGTCAATATACCATGCGCGCGGCTGCGGGCCGGGATCGCCGTTCCAGCGGTACCCCCGCGCTTTAAGGACATCCTTGAGGTCAAAGGGTGCGTTCTCCGCCCAGATTCGCCAAGAAACGGCACGAGCGCCGTCCAAGAGACGGCTGAGACCTGTAGCGCCAGATCGGGGCAGCCACATTGCCAGCAACTCGAGCGTAGCAAGACAGTCGTACATCGCGCGGTGGCGGTCGTAGAAGAAGCCGGCGGCCTGAGCGAGATAGGCGAGTTTCGTGCCCTCGAACCCCTCCGCTGCCCAATCGATCTGGCTGAGCGAGCATGCCCACGGCTTCGTCGAGAACACGTCGCTGAATCGTTCAAGGAAGCGGCGGTCGAATGCCGCGTTGTGCGCGATGATTAGGGTCCAGACTCATTGAATTTCACAGCCAGAACAAGACGGTTGCGGCGAGCATGATCGCGGAGAAGAAGGTTTCCGGGCAGCGGTCGTATCGGGTGGCGACGCGCCGCCAATCCTTCAGACGGCCGAACATGATCTCGATGCGGTTGCGCCGTTTGTAGCGCCGCTTGTCGTATTTGACGGCCTTCCTGCGGGACTTTCGACCGGGGATGCAGACCTTTATCCCCTTGTCTTTCAACGCTTCTCTGAACCAATCAGCGTCGTAGCCCCTGTCAGCCAGCAGCCAACCCGCCTTCGGCAGACTGCCCAGAAGAGCCGCGGCGCCTGTGTAGTCGCTGACCTGGCCGGCCGACATGAAGAACCCGATCGGCCGCCCCGTGGCATCGGCAACGGCGTGCAGTTTGGTGTTCATGCCGCCTGTTGATTGCCACTGAGAAGTGACCCACTAGGCTGGGATATTTCCACCGAGATTTGACCCATGTTTGAACCTTGCCCTAGCTGTTTTCAGCGGGGGCTCTGGAGTGATCGACATGGCGTTACTGAGCGTTATCCGGCGCTGGCATTTTCGAGAGCATCTATCGATCCGGGAGATTGGCCGCAGGACCGGTCTTTCCCGGAATACCATCCGCAAGTACCTGCGATCTGACAGCGTTGAGCCGCAGTTCAAGGTTCCAGATCGGCCGAGCAAACTTGATCCCTTTGCTGACAGGTTGGCAGCGTGGCTGAAGACGGAAGCCAATAAGCCGCGCAAGCAAAAGCGAACCGTCAAACAGCTCCACGCCGACTTGTTGAGCCTGGGCTTTGAAGGTTCCTATAACCGCGTTGCAGCCTTTGCCCGGGAGTGGAGAGCGGATCGACAGCGAGAGCTGCAGACTTCGGGCCGTGGAACATTCGTGCCATTGACCTTCGCACCAGGTGAAGCCTTCCAGTTCGACTGGTCTGAAGATTGGACTTGCTCCGGCAAAGTGGAGAGCGTTTTCAGTTTATGCGGCCAGCCTCTCGAATTGAAGCGGGCTGATGAAGTCGAGCGCCGAGTGGCGCCGGACGGGGTTGTAGAAGCCGTCGATGTAGCGACCGATCGCATTGGTCGCCTCGGCCCGGCATTGGAAGGCCACGCGCCAAACGAGTTCGGCCTTCAGCGTCTTGAAGAAGGTTTCGACCATCGCGTTGTCGAAGCAATTTCCCTTGCCCGACATCGAGATCAGGATGCCGTGCTTCCTCAGCTCAGCCTGGTAGTCGATGGCGCAGTATTGGCTGCCGCGGTCGGCATGGTGGATAAGGCCGGCGGCGGGACGCCGCACGGTGACCGCTCGGCGCAGGGCCGACAATACCAGTTCCTTGTGAAGCCGATCGCTGGTTGCCCATCCGACGACGCGTCGGGCGAAGAGGTCGATGACGACGGCGAGATACAGCCAACCCTCCCGGGTCCAGACGTAGGAGATGTCGGCGCCCCACTTCTGGTTCGCGAGCGAATCGT
>JADQCC010000003.1 GCA_016278295.1 Roseovarius sp.
GAAAACAAAACGCTTGCTATAGCCCAAGGATTTTTTGAGTCTGCCAAATCTCTTCCCAACAGCGTTCGTGCGATCACCATACTTATTGGGACTGAGGTCGGATAGCAGATAGCCATCATCACTATCCTTGATAAGCCTCTGAATAAGAGGTCTTAACTGCGTATGGATAGGCACTTCCCTATTACCTGCTTTGGATTTGGCGTCGGCAATATCGAATTTCTCATTACTGACATTTTCAAGCTTAAGCGATCCAATTTCATCAATGCGGCATCCCGTCCAGATAGCAATCATGATGAAGTTCCAAAGGTCGAAATCACGCTTTTTGTAAACAGCGTTAAGCAATATTGGTAAATCCTCAACTTGGAACGGTAGGCGTTCCTCGTTATATGAGGATTTGCTACGTTTTGAAGTTGTCTGAACAGAATTCCTGAACGGATCATCATCTCGCACGATCAATCCTGCACGGTTTAAATAGTCCCAGTATCCACGACATGCCGATATAATCCGGCTAAGAGTGGTTGTTGCAAGCCCGTGTTCACCCTGCTGTAATTCATAAACCCATTTTTGTATGGCACGCTTATCAATTTGATGTGTGTATTTGAACTTGGTAGCGAAGCGGCGAACATCAGATCGCTTCATGTCAATGGTCTTCGGCTCATTCTTTGTTGTGGCGAGCCAATCATCAATGTGTTTCGATGTCAGGACGCTCTCGTTTTCGGCAATCTGAACAAATGTATCAGCCAGTTTCGGGTCTTTCTCATACAGTTCCCACGCAGTGTCTGAAAGCAACCCTTCACGCACTTCCCTTGTGGCCGCATCTTTCGTGTTGCGCGCCTGGGCGAGGTCTTGGGCCAAATCAATCGGGTCCCGGCGTGTTGACCGTTTGCCGGTTCGCGCCGCTTCAATCTCTTCTTTCCAAGCACCTATGAGGGGCCATTTTAGACGCTCCGCTTCGGATAAGCTGTCTGTTTCAAGGCTTTGAACAAAACGAGCTTTGCCGTCAAACTTGGGCCGAAGGGGCTTCGGGATTTCCAGGACGGCATACCAACGCCGCCGCCTCTTCTGAAGGTATTGGGGAGTCTTCTGAGCCATTACCACACACGCTAACCACACACGTTTTGCTCGTCAAACCCCTAATTTATTGGGATATTAATGGGATATGGACTAGTGTCATAGTATCCCTGTCTCTCCGCCACCACATAACGGTCGATTTCATTGTATTATTTCCATTTTTGCCAATTGGTTCGGCTGGGTTGCCAAAACTCTGTCCACTGTGATTGAGCTTGGATAATGCCACATGCGACAGCCTGAGACGGACCATCTGCGGCGTGGGGCGACAAATCCCCCGGATCAGGCGGCCCCGATCGCGTTCAGGCTCCGCGCGATCTCGATGATATGCTTCGTCTGCTCCTTCGGAATCCGCCCGGGCCACATTCCTTGTGGCGTGCGAAAATCTTGTAGCCCGTGACCCGCGATATGCCGAACTCCCGGCTCCTGCGTTGCCATCTGCTCTCTTTTCAGACGACGGCACCGGATTTGAGACGTTCGCCCATTGGATTACACTCTTCCCAAGGCGTCCGGGACACCCGCGAATGCAGGCGGTGTAAACCATGCGTCCAGAACAGCCTGTCAGCTATCTCCCGATAAGCTCAGAGAGGTCTGGTCGCGCACCGCATCGACCATGCGCTGCACGTTATCGGGGTCGGCATCGGGGGTAATGCCGTGGCCGAGGTTGAAGATGTGCGGACCGCCCGACAGTGCCGCGACGATGCGGCGGGTCTCGCGGATCATCTCCTCGCCGCCCGTGACCATGTGCGACGATTTGAGGTTGCCCTGCACGCAGCCATCAACCTGAACATGCCCGGCCACCCAATCGGCGCTCACTGAATCGTCTACCGCGACGCAATCGGCGCCGGTTTTCCGGTGGAAGCCGATATATTTCTCTCCCGCCTCGCGCGGGAAGGCGATGACGGGAATGCCGGGGTGGCGCTCTTTCAGCGCGGCGGTGATGCGGCGGGCGGGCTCGGTCGCGTAACGGTCGAAATCCTCGCCTTTTAGCGACCCGGCCCAGCTGTCGAATATCTTGACCACCTCGGCACCGGCCTCGATCTGCGCCGAAAGGTATTCGATCGTCGCTTCGGTAAGCCGCTCCATCAGCGCGTCGAACACCGCGCGGTCGCTGTCTTTCAGCGCGTGGGCGGGCCCCTGGTCGGGCGTGCCGCGCCCGGCGATCATGTAGGTGGCCACGGTCCACGGCGCCCCGGCAAAGCCAATCAGGGCCACCTCCGGCGACAGCACGCCCGACAGGTTGCGCACCGTCTGGTAGATCGGTGCGAGCGTCTCATGGATATCGGCCGCGGGCCTCAGCCGGTCGAGCCCCGCCCGGTCGGTGATGGTCGAGAGCCGCGGCCCCTCGCCGGTCGCGAACCACAGGTCGGCCCCCAGCGCCTGTGGCAACAGCAGGATATCGGCAAACAGGATCGCCGCGTCGAAGCCGTAGCGCCGGATCGGTTGCAGCGTCACCTCGGTCGCCAGATCGCTGTTGTAGCACAGCGACAGGAAATCCCCCGCCTCGGCCCGGGTCGCGCGATACTCCGGCAGGTAGCGGCCCGCCTGCCGCATCATCCAGATGGGCGGGATGGGCAGCGTCTCGCCTGCGAGCGCGCGCAGGATCGGTTTGGTCTTGGGCGGGGTCGTGTCGGGCATTGTGTTCTCCGTTTCGGGTGTGGTCCCCCTGACGGCCTGCGTTGTCAAGCCGTGGCGCGCTTGCCACGCCGGTTTGTCGCGACTAAACCCGCTGGCATGACACAGGATATGCCCTCCCCGACCCGCCCTCTCAAGATCGGCACGCGCGGCTCGCCGCTGGCGCTGGCGCAGGCGTACGAGACGCGCCGCCGCCTGCAGGCGGCGTTCGACCTGCCCGAGGCGGCGTTCGAGATATCGGTGATCAAGACCACCGGCGACCGGGTGCAGGACAGGCCGCTCAAGGAGATCGGCGGCAAGGGGCTGTTCACCCGCGAGATCGAGGATGCGCTCCTGTCGGGCGGTATCGACATCGCGGTGCACTCGATGAAGGACATGCCGGTGCTGCAACCGTCGGGGCTCACACTCGACACCTACCTCCCGCGAGAGGATGTGCGCGACGCCTTTGTCTCGCCTGGCGCGGACGGGCTTGGCGATCTGCCCGAGGGCGCACGCGTCGGCACCTCGTCGCTGCGGCGGCGGGCGCAAGTTCTGGTGGCGTATCCGCATCTCGAGGTGGTGGAGTTTCGCGGCAACGTGCAGACACGGCTGCGCAAGCTCGACGAGGGCGTGGCGGCCTGCACCTTCTTGGCCATGGCCGGGCTCAACCGGCTGGACCGCGCCGACGTGGCCACGGCCGCGATCGCACCCGAGGTGATGCTTCCGGCGGTGGCGCAGGGTGCCATCGGCATCGAGCGGCGAGAGACCGACAGCCGGGTGGCGGCGATGCTCGAGGCGATCCACGATCCGCTCACCGGCCAGCGCCTCGCCGCCGAGCGCGCCTTTCTCGCCGCGCTCGACGGATCGTGCGAGACGCCCATCGCAGGGCTGGCCGAGATCGACGGCGGCACGCTGCGCCTGCGCGGCGAAATCCTGCGCCCCGATGGTAGCGACTCCCATTTCGACGATGCCAGCGCCCCGGTCGAGGATGGCGCGGCGCTGGGGGCCGAGATGGCCGCGGGGCTGCTGGCACGGGCGGGGCCCGGCTTCTTCGACTGGCGCGGCTGAGGCCGGTCAGCCGCCGGGCAGCAGCTTGCCGGGATTGAGGATGCCGTTGGGGTCGAGCGCCGCCTTGATGGCGCGCATCGTCCGAAGCGCCACCGGGTCCTTGTGCGCCGCCATCGCCCCCAGCTTGGACAGCCCGATCCCGTGCTCGGCGGAGAAACTGCCGCCAAGCGCCGTGGCCTCGGCCTCGACGGCGCGTGACAGCTCGGCGCAGAGCGCGGGATCGGGGTGCGACGGCCAGCCCACGAAATGCAGGTTGCCATCGCCCAGGTGGGCAACGCCGGTGATTTCGATGCCGGGATCGAGCGCGCGGCAGGCCGCCTCGGCCCGCGCGACCAGGGTCGCCACACGGTCGGTGGCCACCGCGATATCGCCCTCCACCACCGGGCTGCGCGCGCGCAGGACATACGCCGACGCCTCGCGCCGCGCCCACATCTCGGCGCGTTGCGCCTCGCTCTGCGCCACCACGGCATCGTGGATATGCCCCGCCTCCCACAGCGCCGCGAGCACCGCCTCCAGGTGCGCGGCAAGCGGTATCTGCCCGGTCTCATCGGGGGTCACGTCGCGCGGCGCCCGCGCGCCCAGCTCCACCAGCACGTTGACCTCGTGCATGGTGTCAAACGGCGGGCGCATTTCGGGAAAGCGGTGCAGAAGCGTGCGCAGAAAGCTTGCGGGCATATACTCGAACGCCTCGACCGCGCCGCCGGTCTCGTCCTGAAGCCGGTTGAGCAGGTCGAGCGCCGCGTCGAGCGATGGCAGCGCAACCATTGCCGTAGCTTGCGCGCGCGGGCGCGGGACGAGCCGCAGCACCGCGGCGGTGATGATCCCCAGCGTGCCCTCGGCACCGATCAACAGATGGCGCAGGTCATAGCCCGAGTTGTTCTTGTGCAGCGCGCCCATCAGGTTCATCACCTCGCCCGTGGGTGTCACCGCCTCGATCCCGAGGCACAGGTCGCGGGTGTTGCCGTGGCGCAGCACGTTGGCCCCGCCCGCGTTGGTCGATAGCACGCCCCCCACCATCGCCGAGCCGCGCGCGCCAAAGCTGAGGGGAAACATCAGGTCCTGTGCGGCGAGCGCGGTATTCAGCGCCTCGATCACCACGCCTGCCCCCACCGTGGCCACCCGCGCCGCGGGGCGGATTTCGCGGATCTCCGACAGCCGGTCGAGCGACACCATCAGCGTGCCCTCCGCCGCCGTGCCCTTGACGAGATTGGTGTTGCCCGACACCGGCACCAGTGGCAGCCGGTGCCGGTTCGCCAGCCGCACCAGCGCCGCCACCTCGCCGGTATCGGCGGGCCGCGCCACCGCCAGCGGCTGCCAGCGCATGTGCCCGGCCCAATCCCCCGACCAGCGCGCGGCCTCGTCGTGCCGAAGTACATGGCCTGCGCCAATGAGGCGGGCGATTTCGTCGAGCGGGGGCAGGGTGGCATCATTCATGTGTGCGAGTGTGCGCCATCCCCGCTGCGCCCACAAGTTTAGCGCCGGGCATTTTCCGCCTTGACGCCTCGACTCCGCTGGCATACCTAGCCCGCGGTCCGGCGGAGTAGCTCAGGTGGTTAGAGCAGCGGAATCATAATCCGCGTGTCGGGGGTTCAAGTCCCTCCTCCGCTACCA
>JADQCC010000096.1:0-35388 GCA_016278295.1 Roseovarius sp.
TATATCGGCGTGACGCCGGAGGGGCCGTTCAAGCCCGAGCATTACCGCTATTGAGCGCAGGATTCTCAGTCTGCGTTTGGACTTGGGCGGTCACAGGCGCCCGCACACATGGCAGGTCGCCGGGGGCGACATCCTCATCCACGCCGGAGCCCCCAGCGGCACGCTGATCACGATGAATGCGTGATCAGGTGCCGAGCGTGAGCGTCCACCACAGCTTGCCGCCCGGATCCTGGTGCCAGGCAAAGCCCATCCGGGTGGCCTCGGACGAAAGGATGACACGGCGGGTAACGTCGTCCTCCATCCAGGCGGCGAGGGTTTGGAGCTCGCTCTCGTAGGTCTCCGAGATCGTCTCGCCGACGAATTCGCCCTCGTAGCCGACGCGCCGCACCCGGTCGAGAGGTGACGAGCCGTCGGAGCCGAAATGCCACGGGCGCTCCTGCACCGACATGTCGCGGGAATGGGTTGCGGCGGCGGCGGTCAGCTTCTCGTCGAGGACGAGGGGGCTGACACCGGCGGCCTCGCGCAGGGAATTGACCGCATCCAGCATCCGGAACCGGATCTCGCGGGTATCGCCCGGCGATATCCGGTAGACCCGCGGCAGCGGCTTGCCGTCGGGCCCCATCCGAGGTGGCGACGGTGGTGCGGCGCAGGCCGAGAGAGCCAGAACGGAGATCATAAGAAAAACGAATACGCGTATCATGTTGCTGTGCCACCCGAGCCTGTTACGAAAGCCGCTTTAGCCCGACCCGCACGCTTTTTCAAACCGGCATGAGCCCGATACAGCATCTTTGTGCCTGTTTGATTTGCGACTGCGTCCTGAAAGCCATATATTGCGCGCCAAGGTGACAAGACAGGTGGAGTTAAAACGATGTCGTCATACATCCCGGAAAAGATGAAGCGACGCGCATTTCTCGCGGGCAGCGCGGCCATGATCGGCGCCCCGGCGCTGGCCCAGAATGTCGATGGTGATGGTACGGTCGAAATTGAGAGCGATGTCACAGAGTCGGTACGGCGCAACATCTCGGCGTTCCGTATGCTCGACTGGAAGGCCTATTTCTCCAACCTCCGGAACGGCGCGATCCTGTGCGACATTGATTCGCGGGCGGTGCATTTCTGGAGCGAGGATGAACAGATCTACAAGCTCTACCCGTCCTCCGTTCCGCTGACCGATGAGCTAACGCGCCGCGGCCGCACGCGGGTGGTGCGCAAGGTCAAGGGGCCGGATTGGCGGCCCACCCCCTCGATGCTCAAGCGCAACCCCGACTGGCCGTCCTACGTGCCGCCGGGACCGGAAAACCCGCTGGGCACCCACGCGCTCTATCTGAGCTGGACCTATTACCGGATCCACGGCACGCATGACACGCGCAAGATCGGGCGGCGATCGTCCAATGGCTGCATCGGGCTTTACAACGAACACATCCAGGAGTTGTTCGCGCTTGCCAAGGTCGGCACGCAGGTGTTGCTTATTTGACGAAATAGCGGCGGCAAATGTGTATCAGGTAGCAAGTTGAGTTTGCATTCTTCACGATTTGCTGATTAGAAAAAGTTACGAGGTAAGTCTTGGGCGTTTGGTCGTTTCCGTAACGATCGGGCCTATATCTGGAGGATTATGATGAAAAAACTCGTTCTCGCGGCCGCTTTTTCCGCCGCAGCATCCACAGGTTTCGCAGGAAACCTGGAAGAGCCGGTAGTCGAGGCTCCGGTCATCGTCGAAGAAACCAATGCCAGTTCGTCTGCTGCCGCCGTCTGGGTGCCGCTGCTCCTGCTGGCGGTTGTCGCCGCGGTTGTCGCCGCCGACTGATCCGGCCTTTCACAACAAGAGAAAAGGCAGCGTTTCGGCGCTGCCTTTTTTCATGCCCGGAATCCACCGGTAACGTTCAGTCGAGCCACCCGGCAAGGTTCCTTTCCACGATGGCCGACAATGCCGTGATATGCGCCTCGTTATCGTTGAGGCATGGGATATAGGTGAAATCCTCGCCGCCCGCCGCCTCGAAGCTTTCGCGGATTTCCTCGTTGATCTCTTCCAGCGTCTCGATGCAATCGGCGGAAAAGGCAGGAGCCATTACCGCGATGCGCTTCTTGCCGTCCTCACGGGCGAGGCGGGCAACCTCGTTCACCGTGTAGGGCTTGAGCCATTCCTCCGGGCCAAAGACGGACTGGAACGTGGTCGTGATTTCCGTCTCATCCCAGCCGAGACGCTCGCGCAGGAGCCGCGTCGTCTTCTGGCACTGGCAGTGATACGGGTCACCCTGCATCAGGTATCGCTCGGGCATCCCGTGATAGGACACGACCAGCATATCCGGCCGCGTCCCCGCCGCGTCATAAGTGCGCTCCACCGATTGCGCGAGCGCCTCGATATAGAGCGGATGCTCGAAATAGGGCTCGACCACCCGCGCCACCGGCTGCCACGTCTCCTGCATCAGCGCGCGGAAGAATTGATCGTTGGCCGTGGCCGAGGTGGCGCCCGCGTAATGCGGATAGAGCGGGAAGAACAGGATGCGGGTGCATCCCGCCTCGGTCAGCGCGCGCACTTTGGATTTCGTGGACGGATTGCCGTAGCGCATGCAAAAATCGACGATCACATCGTCGCCGTACCGTGCTTTCATCGCCTGTGCGAGCTTCTCGGTCTGGTCACGGGTGATGGTCATCAGCGGGCTCTCGCCCTTGTCCTCGTTCCAGATCGACTTGTAGGCCGCGCCCGAGGTGAACGGTCGCTTGCTCAGGATGACAAGCTGCAACAGCGGCTGCCATTTCCACCGTGCATAGTCGATCACCCGGCGGTCCGAGAGAAACTCGTTGAGATAGCGGCGCATCGGCCAATAGCTGTGGTGATCCGGCGTGCCGAGATTGGCCAGGAGAATGCCGGTCTTGGCGCGCGGCACCTTGGGGTGGTCGGCGGGGGCGTGGCTGGGTCGCGTCGCGTCGCGGCTGGCTTCGAGCATGGCGCAGGGGTTCCTTTGACCGGATCACCGTTGACATAACGGTTGCGCAAGCGAGGTCAATCTTCGAGAGGATTTTCCCGTGTTTCCAGCGCATCCGCCAGCCGCGCGGCGGCCGACCCGGGGCGTAGCGGTTGTGGCTGACTCGGGTCCGGGGCCCAGCCGGTCAGAAAGACCATCTCGGCGCTGGCGCGAACCCCGCCCTGGGGATGGGCGAAGTCCCGCGCGTAGATGTCACAAGCCCGTGCCAGCACATCGCGCCGCAGCGCGCCACGCGGGCGTGCGTCCATCGCGTTGGTCTCACCCATGGCGCGCAGCTCGCGCATGAGCGCGAGCGCGTCCGCATAGCACAGGTCGAGCGGCAGCCTGTCGGCCACTGGCAGGGCAAATCCGGCGCGCTGCAACAGCGCGCCGAGATCGCGGATATCCCCCATCGGCAGGACGCGTGGCGACAGCCCGCCGGTCACGTCCGCCTCGGCCTGCGCAAGCGCGGCGCGCAATTCCTGCAGGCTGCCCCCGCCGAACAGCACCGCGAGCATGAGCCCGTCCGGGCAAAGCGCGCGGCGCGCCTGCACAAGTTGTCCCACCGGGTCGTCCGCCCAGTGCAGGCACAACGCATGGATCACCAGATCATGCGCCCCGGGCCGCAACGCCAGCGTCTCGTCATCCGCGACCACGGTCGCATCGGGATGGCGCGCCTGCCAGAAATTCGGAAAGCCGGTGATGAGGGCCGGAGCCGTAAAGGATTTGTTAACCATCCGCAGCCGATCCTCGATCTCCTCGGCGGCAAGCTCGTGCAGAAATGTCACGGGTGCGCGCAGCGCACGGGTGCGCTGACGCAAGAGGGCGGGGCGATCGGTCAGCTTGGCTTGGCTCATGGGGGGAAAATAGAATGGCGCACCCGGCTTTACAAATGGCAGTTCGTCTCGTCTATCCGCCGCGATGCACGTTGTGCGGCGTGACGGTGGATGATGCGTTCGGCCTGTGCGGCGCGTGCTGGCGCGACACGCCGTTCATCACCGGGCTGGTATGCGACCTGTGCGGTGCGCCGCTGCCCGGCGATGCGGGCGTCGATACAGAGCACTGCGACGATTGCCTTGTCACCGCGCGGCCGTGGTCGCGCGGGCGGGCGGCGCTGCGCTATGACGCGAACGGGCGGCGTCTGGTGCTGGCGCTCAAGCATGGCGATCGGCACGATGTGGCCCGTCCCGCTGGCAAATGGCTCGCGATGAGCGCGCAGCTGATGCTCTCGCCCGGCATGGTGGTCGCGCCGGTGCCACTGCATTGGACACGGTTGCTTACGCGACGGTTCAACCAATCGGCGCTGCTGTCGCAGGCGCTTGCGTGCGAGACCGCGCTGCCGCATATCGCCGACCTGCTGCTGCGTCAACGGCGGACGCGGAGCCTCAAGGGGCTCGATCGGGCGGCACGCCACGCGACGCTCGACGGCGCGATCCGCCCCCACCCGCGCCATGCCGATGCGGTGCGTGGCGCGCGCGTGCTTCTGGTGGATGATGTGATGACATCCGGGGCTACGTTCTCGGCGGCGGCACAGGCGTGTTTCGCGGCCGGGGCGGAGGATGTGTGCATTCTCGCACTGGCGCGCGCGGTCAAGGATGCCTAAGTTCCTGTCAGAACAGGACAGGACGACACATGCCCCCGATCGAGATATACACCTCTCCGCTTTGCGGCTTCTGCCATGCGGCCAAGCGGCTTCTGAAACAGAAGGGCGCCGCCTTCTCAGAAATCAACGTGCTTGCACAACCCAAGCGCAAGGCCGAGATGATGGGCCGTGCGAGCGGTCGCCACACCGTGCCGCAAATCTTTATCGGCGAGACCCATGTCGGCGGCTGCGATGAGCTTTATGCGCTTGATCGCGCGGGCAAGCTCGACACGCTTTTGCAGGGGTGAGCCATGCGCGCCGCGCTTCTCCAACTCACGTCCAGCGACGATCCCGGTGATAACCTCGCCGTGGTGCGCGCGTGGATGGAGGGCGCGGCGGCGGACGGGGCAGAGATCGTCCTGACCCCGGAGGTGACGAATTGCGTCTCGACCAGCCGGACCCGTCAACGGGCGGTTCTGAATCACGAATCGGACGACCCCACGCTGGCCGCGCTGCGCGCCGAGGCGGAACGCCTCGGGCTCTGGCTGCTCATCGGCTCTCTCGCGCTCAGGACCGATGATCCCGACGGGCGCTTTGCCAACCGGTCTTTCCTGATCGGGGACGACGGTGCGATTCGCGCGCGCTATGACAAGATTCATATGTTCGACGTGGATGTGAGCCCCGAGGAGACGTATCGCGAATCCGACGGCTTTCGCCCCGGCACCCGCGCGGTGCTGTCCGATACGCCCTGGGGCAAGGTGGGGCTGAGCATCTGTTACGATGTGCGGTTTCCCCACCTCTATCGTCGGCTGGCGCAGGCAGGGGCCGAGATCCTGACCGTCCCGGCGGCGTTTTCCCACGTAACCGGCGCCGCCCATTGGCAAAGCCTGCTGCGCGCGCGCGCCATCGAGACCGGGTGTTTCGTGCTCGCACCGGCGCAAACCGGCAGCCACACGGCCAGCCGGGGGCAGGCGCGGCGCACTCATGGGCACAGTCTTGTGATCGGTCCGTGGGGCGAGGTGATCGCCGATGGCGGCACCGAGGCGGGGATCATCATGGTTGATCTCGACCTCTCGGAGGTGGCACAAGCTCGCAGGCGCGTGCCGTCGCTGCGCCATGACCGGGATTTTGATGGCCCTTGAATGGAAGAGACGCAGAGCAATTCCCTCGCGGTCGCGCTTTTCAGCGAGATCCTGACGAACGATCAACTGATTCGCTCGCGGCTTAGCCGTGTTCTGCCCAAGGGAATGGAAATCTCGCATTTCGCGGTGCTCAACCACCTGGCCAGAACCGGCGAAGAGCGTAGCCCGGCGCAACTGGCCAAAAGCTTTCACGTCACGCGCGGCGCCATGACCAACACGTTGTCCAAGCTCGAATGGGCGGGGTACGTCCATATCCGCCCCGACTGGGAAGATGCGCGTCGCAAGATGGTCTCGATCAGCCGCACCGGGCGCATGGCGCGTGACGCCGCCATATCCGCCATCGCCCCGATGGTGTCGGACCTGATTGCCGATCTCGGCGAGGACCGCGTGCGTTCGAGCCTGCCGGTACTGCGTGAATTGCGCGCCAAGCTCGAGGGCTGAACGCCGGGCCTCGCAACGCGGGGGGCCCGGCGCGCGCGGAATCAGGCGTCCGAGGTCTGGGATTGCGCAGCCTGCCTGCGCGCGATTTCCTGCCGGTAAAGCTGCACGAAATCTATGCTTTCGAGGTTGAGCGGCGGGAAACCGCCGTCGCGGGTCACGTCGCTTACGATGCGGCGCATGAACGGGAAAATCTGGCGCGGACACTCGATCAGCAGGTAGGGATGGAGCTGGTCGTCGGGCACGCCCTCGATGTGGAACACGCCCACATACTCCATCTCCATGACGAACAGCACCTCCTGGCTTTCCTTGTTCCGCGAGGTGACGTTGAGCTTGCACGCCACCTCGAACTGATGCTCGGTGGATCGTTTTTTGGCGTCGAGATTGACCGACACCTGCACATCGGGCTGGACC
Organism: Roseovarius sp.; assembly: GCA_016278295.1. GTDB lineage: Bacteria > Pseudomonadota > Alphaproteobacteria > Rhodobacterales > Rhodobacteraceae > Roseovarius. Next base: position 6,537 of record JADQCC010000096.1, read on the forward strand.
TCGCCGCCGGTGCCGCGCTGTGCAAGGACGTTCTCGAACGAGAGATCGCGCACGAACTGCGTGAGAATCTGCATCCGCATCTGCGGTGCCGTTGCACCGTCGGTTGTCTGTTGGTCGGCGCCGTTATCCTGATCGGCCATCGGTGTCTCCTGGTGAAAATTGGCTGCGGCAGTGCTTAGCAGGCGGCTGTGCCGGCCTCAATGCCTTGTCCAGCCAGAGGTGCCGCGCTCGGCCGGGTCGACGGTCTCGTAGTCGCCTTCGATGATGTCGGGCCGGGCCGGTTTGCCGCCATCGCCACCGCGCGTGCCGTGGACCACGATCCGCTCGCGTATCCGGGCAAAGACAAATCTGCGGACCGGCGGCACCAGCAATGCAAAGCCGACCGCATCGGTAAAGAACCCCGGCGTCAGCAACAGCGCGCCGGCAAACAGGATCATCGCGCCGTGTACGAGCGGGGCCGATGGATCGCCGTGACCGTCGAGCGCGGCGCGCAGCCGGTTCATCTCGGCCAGCCCTTGCCTGCGCAAGAGCGCGGTGCCGATCACGGCGGTCAGCACCACGACCGCCAGTGTCGGCCACAGGCCGATTACGCCGCCGACTTCGATGAACAGCGCGATCTCGATCAGCGGCACGGCGATGAACGCAATCAGAAGCCACATTGGCACACCCCTTCCTTTCGAGAGCCTTGTGGTGGACTTGCCCCCTTGCGTCACCTACATAAGGACGCAAGAGACAGCCTGCCATGCCCCGCACGACAAGAGGTGCTCATGAATTCGCCGATCCTGCAATTGCTGGTGCTCGCCGGCATCGCCATTTTTCTCATCCTTCGGCTGAAGAGCGTTCTTGGCACGCGGGACGGCTTTGAGGGCGCCCCTCGCACCAAACCCGTCGAAAGGACCGCCGAGCGGCGCGGCTTCGAAGTCATCGACGGCAGCCCCGACCGCGACATCATCGACAACGTCCCCGAAGATTCCGACGCCGCCGCCGCGCTCGCCGAGATGAAGCGCATCGAGCCTGATTTCGGCGTGACCGACTTTCTCCAAGGCGCGCGCGGTGCCTACGAGATGATCCTCATGGCCTTCGAGCGCGGCACGCTCGACGAGGTAACCCCCTTCCTGTCGCCCGATGTCTACGAAGCCTTTGCCGAGGTCGTGGACACGCGTCAGCAACAGGGGCTGACGGTCGAGGCGGAATTCGTGGGCACGCGGCATATATCCATTGCCGATGCCCGCTTTGACGCCGATACCCGCCGCGCCGAAATCGACGTGCACTATGTCGGTGAACTCGTCACCGTGGTGCGCGACGCCAACGGCGAGATTGTCGAGGGCGAGCCGGGGCGCAGCAAGCGGCAGAAGGACAGTTGGACCTACGAGCGCCTCATGGGCGCGGGTGATCCAAACTGGCGGCTCGTCGCAACGGGCGAATGACCGGCGCGTTTCGCGCGATACTTCTCACGCTGACGCTAACGCTGTCGTTGGCCGGTTCGGCCTTGGCGACGGATATCCGCCACGAGGTCGCTGATTTCTCCGACCTGCCGCGATGGCCCAATGACGATCACGCCGCCGCGTTGTCGGTGTTCCTCGAGACGTGCCCCGACATGACAGGGGCGGATTGGCAGGCGCTCTGCGCGCTGGCGCAGACGGGGCCAGAGCCGCGCACCTTCTTCGAACTGTTCTTTCGCCCCGTCCTCATCGGCAACGGGCAGCCGGCGCTCTTTACCGGGTATTTCGAGCCCGAACTCTCTGGATCGCTGCGCCCCGATGCGCGCTACCGGTTTCCTGTCTACCGGATGCCGTCCGAGGCGCGGGACGCGAGCGTGTGGCTCTCTCGCCGCGAGATTCTCTCCAGCCACGTGATGGCTGGGCGGGGGCTGGAGATTGCCTGGGTGGACGACCCGGTGGAGCTGTTCTTTCTCCAGATCCAGGGGTCGGGACGCATTCGCCTGCCCGACGGGCGGATGATTCGGGTGGGCTATGCGGGGTCCAATGGCCATCCTTACCGCTCTGTCGGGGCCGAGCTTGTGCGGCGGGGCACCTACACGGCGCACCAGGTCTCGGCGCAGGTCATCAAGTCCTGGGTGCGCCGCAATCCGGCCGCCGGTCGGGAACTGCTTCTCCACAACCCGTCTTACGTGTTTTTCCGCCGCATTGATGAGGTGCCCCCCTCGCGTGGTCCCCTCGGTGCGATGAACCGTTCGGTGTCGCCCGGCCGCACGATCGCGGTCGATCCCGATTATGTGCCATTGGGCGCGCCCGTCTGGATCGAGAAAGAGGGCGAAAGCCCCATCTATCGCCTGATGGTGGCGCAGGATACCGGCTCGGCCATCAAGGGGCCGCAGCGCGCGGATATCTTTCTGGGCACCGGCGATGAGGCGGGTCGCCGCGCCGGACGGCTGCGCGATCCGGGGCGGATGCTGGTGCTCATGCCGATCCAGCGGGCCTATGCGATGCTCACGGACCCGTTCCAATGACCCGAAGGCGGCAATTGCGCCCCGAAGAGATGGCGCTCTGGAGAGAGGTCGCGCGCCGCACCGAGCCGCTCAACCCGAGGCGCAAGCAGGTAGCGATGACGCCCGCCAACCCACCGAAGACACCCAACCCGGCCCCCAAGGAGGCCCACTCCTTCCCTTCGTTCCGCCTGGGCGCGGCGGCGCAGGGCAACGACTCGCGTCACGATGTGCTGCCGGGTATCGCCGAGAGGATCGCCTCGGCACCGGTGGCAATGGATTGCAAGTCTTTCCAACGGCTCAAGCGGGGCAAGCTCAGCCCAGAGGCCAAGCTCGACCTGCACGGCATGACCCTCGATCAGGCGCATGGCGCACTTGTCGGCTTCATGCTGCGCGCGCATGGCGCGGGCAAGCGGCTGGTGCTCGTTGTCACCGGCAAGGGCAAGGATCGCGACGGTGGTGGACCGATCCCGGTGCGCCACGGTATGCTGCGCCACAACGTGCCGCACTGGCTGCGCCTTCCGCCCCTGGGACCATTGGTGTTGCAGGTGACCGAGGCGCATATCCGCCACGGCGGAGGCGGGGCCTATTACGTCTATCTACGGCGCAGGCGCTAGCGCGGGGCGCGCGCGGGCCACCCCGATCATCATCATCACCGTGGCGAAGGCGAAATAGCCGGCGATAAAGACGAATTGCGTCTCGATTCCGATTCCGAGGTCGAGCGCCAGCCCGGTAATCCCCGGACCGATCGCCGAGCCGAGAACCATTATCGCGGCGGCCATCGCCTTGATCCGGCCCATATGGGCGCTGCCATAGAATTCCGCCCAGAACGCATTGGGCACCACGCTGTTGGCTCCGGTAGTAAGCGCCAGCATGACGAAACCCGCAAGCAACAGGACCGGTCCCTCGGATACCGAGAACAGCAGGAACGCGGCAATCATGGGGATCTGGATGAACGGTAGCACTCGCGCCGTGCCAAGCCGGTCGAGCGCCAGCCCCGAGAGTGCCATTGCCCCGACAGAGATGGCGGTATAGACCGGGAACATCGCCACCAGCTCGACATGCGCGATCTGTTTGACCTCCGCGATATAGACCTGTTGAAAGAAGAACGCCGTGTTGAAGGCCGAGGGCCCGAGCAGCGCCGGGACCATGAACCAGAACAGGAAATGCCCCAGCGCCTGCCCCCGCGTCCAGTGCCGCCCGTCCATCCCGAGCGACTGGCTGCTCTGCGCCCAGCTTTGCGGTGTGCGTTCGCGCCGCAGCAAAAACAGCAGGAACGGGACGCCGAGGATCGCGATCACCGACGCCACGATCCACAGGCTGCGCCAGTCATGCGCGATGAGCAGCGACGCGAATGTCAGCGGCAGGATCGCCTCGCCCAGCGCGTTGCCCAGTGTCGCCACCGACAGCGCCTTGCCCCGGCTGGCCACGAACCAGCGCGCCATCGCCACCACGGCGAGGTGGCTCATCATCCCTTGCCCGGTGAAACGCAGCGCAAAGACGACCACGGGCAAAAGCCACCACACCGGGTTGAGTGCCATCGCGAGACAGGCCAGCATCATCGCGACAAGCACCACGGGCGCGAGAACGCGCACGCGAAACAGGTCCGTCAGCCCCCCTGCCCATACCATCGCCAGCGCCGAGGCGGTGGTGCCGAGGCTATAGATACCCCCCCATTGCCCGTGGCTGAGATCGAACACGCCCCGGATTTCGCCGGCAAAGACCGAGATGAAATAGGTCTGACCAAAGCTCGACAGAAAGGTGAGCAGCACCCCCGCCGTGAGCCACGGCGCGTTGTCGCGAAGAAATGCGAGAATCGGCATGAGGTTTCGTCGCGCGAAATTTCGGGGAAGGAAAGCGGAAACTGCCGCTGATCCACCGCCGCAGGTCGCCGCTGCCCGCGAGGGGTCGCAACCGGGGCGCGGGACACGGACGCTATCTGATAGCGTCCTGCCGGAGCGCAAATTCGGGAGGCCCCATGCCCCGCCAGACCCGCCTTATCCTCTGCCCGGTCAACCTGCGCCACGTGAAGGTTGAGTACAACGCCTATACCGAGGCCGTGGAAATGGCGCAGCGGCGCGCGGCCAAACTCATCGTGGCCACCGTCGCGCCCGAAATCGAGCGCAACATGAACATCTATAATTCAGACGCTTACTGGGGCGAGGAGCTCAAGAAATTCGTGACTGCCCATCCGGCTGAGGGCGTCGATGTCGAATTGATCGTGCGCAAGGGCGCGGTGCACCGCCAGATCGTCAAGCTCGCCGACGAGCGCAAGGTCGATCTGATCGTCATGGAATCGGCCAATCCCAAGGTGCAGGACTACCTGCTTGGCACCACGGCGAGCCACGTCGTGACCCATGCCGAATGCTCGGTCTACGTGGTGCGCAGCTAGCCGGGCAACGTGCCGTCAAGGACGTATTTCAGGATATCGACGACCTGCTCTGGCTCCCGCGCCACGGCGAGCGCCGCGGCGTCCACCTCCTTGAGCGCGTGGTCGTGTTCGGGCGGTTGCAGCACGATCAGCGACTTGCCAAGCGCCGCGGCATAGCCCGCGTCAAAGGCGGCGTTCCACTGCTTGTACTTGTCGCCGAAGCGGACCACCACGATATCGGCCTCCGCGATCCCCTTGCGCGTGCGGATGGCGTTGACCATCGCACCCTTGTGATCGTGCCAGTACTTGTCGCTCTCGGCCCCGAGGATCGCGACCCCGCAATCGTCGCTCGCCGCATGATCTGTCACCGGGCCCGAAAATTCGACATCGAGCCCCTTGGCACCGGCGATGATCCGGTCGCGCCAGTCGGTGTGTATCTCGCCCGAAAGATAGATTTTCAGCATCCGTCCCTCCTTGTCAGCCGCGTAGCACGCCGCCCGTGGCTTTCTGCACCTTCTCGACGATCCGGGCCGAAACCGCTTCGATCTCGGCCTCGGTGAGCGTCTTCTCACGCGGCTGCATCCGCACGGTCACGGCGAGCGATTTCTTGCCTTCGCCCAGGCTGCCGCCGATGAACTCGTCAAAGACACGCACACGCTCGATGAGCGCCTTGTCTGCCCCCGTTGCGGCATTGACCAGCGTCGCCGCCTCGATCTCGGCATCCACCACGAAGGCGAAGTCGCGCTCGACAGCCTGTAGATCGCTGACCCCGAGTGCTCCGCGTGAGGCCGAACTGTTGCGCGGCAGCGGGATTTCCTGCGGGTAGAGCGTGTAGGCGACGACGGGTCCCTTCACGTCGAGCGCGCGCAGAACGCGCGGGTGCAGCTCGCCGAATACGCCCAGCACCTTTTTCGGCCCGAGACAGACCATCCCGTGCCGCCCGGGGTGCCACCAGTCGCCCGCCCCGCGAAGGATCTGCACCTTGGCGGGCGCGCCCATACCCGCAAGGATCGCCTCTGCATCGGCCTTGGCGTCGTAGAGATCGGCGGGGCGTGCGCCGCCATGTACGTCCTTGGGGCTGGTTTGGCCCACGAGGATACCACTCACCAACAGGCCCTGTTCCTCCGGCTCGCCGCCATGAAAGGCGTGCCCCACCTCGAACAGCGCCATGTCCATGATACCGCGCGCCTGATTTCGTGCTGCCGCCTGCAACAGGCCGGGCAGCAGGGCCGGGCGCAGATGGCTCATCTCGGAACTGATCGGGTTGGCGAGTCGGGTGGCGTCATCGCCCCCGCCAAAGAGTGCCGCCGCCTCGCGGTCGATGAAGCTGTAGGTAACGCATTCGTTGTAGCCGAGCGCTGCCGCGCTGCGCCGCGCGATCTGCGCGCGCTTCTGCATCGGGCTGAGGATCGGCTTGGGCACGCCCGGCTGCACCCGGGCCATTGGCCGCCCCTCGAGCTTGGTCAGCGACGCGACCCGCGCCACCTCCTCGACGAGGTCCGCCTCGCCCATGATGTCGGGTCGCCAGCTCGGCACATGCGCCATGTTGCCTTCAAGCCGAAAGCCGAGCGCGGTCAGGGTCTGGCGCTGATCGCTTTCGGGGATCTCCATGCCGACGAGCGAGCGCACCCGTGCAGGATCGAGCCGGTAGGCGCGGGCCGTGTTCGGGACCTTTCCAGCCACCACCCGGTTGGAAGGGGTGCCGCCGCACAGATCGAGGATCATCTGCGTTGCGAGGTCCAGTCCCTCCATGTTGAAGGCCGGGTCGATGCCGCGCTCGTTGCGATAGCGCGCGTCGGAATTGATCCGCAGTGCGCGGCCTGTCATCGCGATCTGGATATGGTCCCAAACCGCTGCCTCGACAAACACGTTGACCGTCTCGCCCGTGCAGCCGGTCGCCAGCCCGCCCATGATGCCACCGATACTCTCGATTCCGGTGTCGTCCGAGATCACAACCTGGCCAGGGCCAAAGGTATATTCCTTCTCGTCGAGGCCGGTCAGCGTTTCGCCACCCTTGGTGCGATGCACCCGCAGATTGCCCGCCACCTTGTCCGCGTCAAAAACGTGCAGCGGGCGGTTGCGGTCATAGGTGAAGAAATTGGTGATATCGACCAGCGCGGAGATGGGCCGCAGCCCGATGGCGCGCAGCCGGTCCTGGAGCCACGCGGGCGAAGGGCCGTTCTGCACCCCGCGGATGAGGCGCCCGGAAAATACGTGACAGCCCCCTTGGGCGGCATCCTTGTCGATGGTAATGCCGATGGGGCAGGGGTTGTGTCCCTCGATCTCGGCCGTGGCGGCGGGCCGCAGCGTGCCAAGACTCCGCGCCGCCAGATCGCGCGCGATCCCCCTTACGCCGAGCGCGTCGGGCCGGTTCGGCGTGATCGCGATCTCGATCACCGGGTCCACCTTGGCCGGGTCGTTTGCCGCCAGCCAGTCGATAAAGCGCTCGCCTACTTCGCCCGAGGGCAGTTCGATAATGCCTTCATGCTCGTCCGAGAGCTCCATCTCGCGCTCCGAGCACATCATGCCGTGGCTCTCGATGCCGCGGATCTTGCCCACGCCGATGGTGGTGTCGATGCCGGGCACGTAAACGCCGGGCCTGGCAATGACCACGGTAATGCCCTCGCGCGCATTGGGTGCCCCGCAGACGATCTGCGTCTCGCCCGCGTCGGTTGCCACCTGGCAGACCCGTAGCTTGTCTGCATCGGGATGCTTCTCGGCGCTGATCACCTTGCCGATGGTGAAATCGTGCAGCCGTGCCGCCGGGTCGCTCACGCTTTCCACCTCGAGGCCAAGATCGGTCAGCGTCTCGGTGATCTCGTCCACGGTCGCTGTGGTGTCGAGGTGGTCTTTTAGCCAGGACAGTGTGAATTTCATGGATCTTTCCGCCTGCAATGCCGGGTCACTCCGCGCTTTAGCGGATATGGCGGGCATGGAAAACCCCGCTTCGCGGCGGGGCCTTCCTCTCGCGTCGGTGGTGGGCGGGCTCAGCTTGTCCAGCGCCCCGAGAAGTCGAAGGCGTTGTCATACCCGAAGAGCGCGACCGCGCCCCCGGTATGCAGGAACACCACGCGCTCGCCCTTCTTGAAATGGCCCTTGCGGATCAGGTCGATGAAGCCCGCCGCGCCCTTGGCGGAATAGACCGGGTCGAGCAGGATCGCCTCGAGCTCAGCGAACATGCGGATCGCCTCCAGCCCGCTTTCCGTGGGGATGCCATAGCCGTCGCCCACGTAATCGGTATTGGCGACCACGTCCTCGCGATTGACCACGCCCGGACAGCCCAGCTTTTCCACCGTGGCGCAGGCGAGGTTATAGACGTTCTCCTCCTGTTTGGGCTTGGGCGCGCGCACCCCGATGCCAAGAAGCGGGATTTGCGCGTTCATCGCCTTGAGGCCGGTAATCAGCCCCGCCTGCGTACCGGCGCTGCCGGTGGCGTGAACGATGTGATCGACCTTGAGGTCCCGGTCGTTGAACTGCCCCAGCATCTCGAACGCGCAGTTGACATAACCGAGCGCGCCGGTGGGGTTCGACCCGCCGCCAGGGATGGTGTAGACGGTGCGGCCCTCGGCGCGGAACCGCTCGGCCACCTTCTCCATCTCGGCATTCATGTCGCCGCCGCCCGGGCGTTTCTCGGTCGTGGCGCCGTGCAGATGATCGAGCAGAACGTTGCCGTTGTTATTGTAGTTGGCGTTGTTCGAGCCGGTCCGATCCTCCAGCAGGATATGGCAATCCATTCCCATCTTGGCGGCGAAGGCGGCGGTCTGGCGGGCATGGTTGGATTGCGTGGCGCCCTGGGTCATCACCATGTCGGCGCCCTGCGCCTCGGCCTCGGCCATCAGGAATTCGAGCTTGCGGGTCTTGTTGCCCCCGGTACTGAGGCCGGTGCAATCGTCGCGCTTGATCCAGATTTCCGGGCCGCCCAGCTCGGCGCTCAGCCGATCGAGCCGTTCGAGCGGCGTGGGCAGGTGCGCGAGAAAATGGCGGGGAAAGCGGGCGAGATGCATGGCGGTCTCCGATTAATATGCAATTGCGGGATATTATGACGTGACATTTTGCCTGTCCAATGCCAATTCTGCCAATGATTATGCGAGATATGCAATATGCGTCTGGAGTGGCTTGACGATATCCTCGCCGTGGCCGATGCTGGCTCTCTGGCACGCGCCGCCGAATTGCGCCATGTCAGCCAGCCGGCGCTCACCCGCCGGCTGCGTGCAATCGAGGCGGCGCTCGGCGTGCCGTTGTTTGAGCGTCGGCACAAGCCGTTGACGCTCCTGCCCGAGATCATGCCATACCTGCCCGCGATGCGCAGCCTCGCGGCGCAACTGCGGCAGTTGCGCGACGGGCTTGCCCAGAGCGGCGGCGCGCGGGGCCTGACGCTGGCTTGCCAGCACGCGATCACCACCACCCATTCCCCGGCCATCGTCGCCGCGCTGACCGAGGGACAGGCGCGGCCCGTGCGCGTGCGCTCGGAAAACCGCGAGGATTGCCTGCTGCGGCTGCTCGCCGCCGAGGCCGATCTTGCCGTGGTATACGATGCGCCCCAGATCGCGCCGCTCGCCCTCGGCGGCGCGTTCGAGCGCGTGTCGCTCGGCCCCGAACGGCTCATCCCCGTTGCCGCACCGGATCTGCCTCTCGGGTCTGACTTTCCCTATATCGGCTATCCCGGCGATGTCTTTCTCGGGCAGGTGATGGACCGGGCGCTCCTGCCGCGGATAGGGCCGGACCGGCGGTTGCGCCGCTGCGCCGAGACGGCGCTCACGCTGGCCGCGCACGAATACGCACGGCGGGGGATCGGGGTGGCGTGGTTGCCCGAATCCATGTCGCGCGACGACCTGTCGACGGGGCGGCTCGTGCATCTCGGTCGCGACGTTCCGGCGCTGGACATGGAGATATGGATGATCCGCCTGCCCGGCATCGAGGGTGGCGGCTGGGAGGACGACTGGCAGAGGCTGGCCGACACGCTCGGTCTTGCGCCCTCGGCACCGCTTTGATTTAAGCGTCGCGTTGCCCAGCCCGGAGGCCGCCCGATGGTCGATATCGCCACCCGTGTCTACAACCACCGCTGGAAGATGGATCCCATCGTCCGCTCGCTCATCGACACCGATTTCTACAAGCTCCTGATGTGCCAGACGGTGCGCCGGAACAGGCCCGACACGAACGTGACCTTCTCGCTTATCAACCGCACCACCTCGGTCCGGCTTGCCGATCTCGTGGACGAGGGCGAATTGCGCGAACAGCTCGATCACATCCGCACCCTGTCGCTGTCGCGCGGCGAGAGCACGTGGATGCGCGGCAATACCTTCTATGGCAAACGCCAGATGTTCACACCCGAGTTCATGGACTGGTTCGAGGGGTTGCGTCTGCCGCCCTATCACCTCGAGCAGCGCGACGGTCAGTACGAGCTCACCTTCGAGGGCAAGTGGCCCGAGGTCATGCTGTGGGAAATCCCCGCGCTCGCCGTGCTGATGGAGCTGCGCGTTCGCCCGGTGCTCAGCGACATGAAGAAATTCGAGCTTCAGGTGCTCTATGCCCGCGCCATGACCAAGCTGTGGGAGAAGGTCGAATTCCTGCGCCCGCTCGAGGGTCTTCGCATCGCCGATTTCGGCACGCGGCGGCGGCATTCCTTTCTCTGGCAGGACTGGTGCGTGCAGGCCATGCGCGAGGGGCTTGGCGACGGCTTCGTCGGCACCTCGAACTGCCTGATCGCCAAGAATCGCGATCTTGAGGCGATCGGCACCAACGCACACGAATTGCCAATGGTCTATGCCGCGCTCGCAGAGACCGACGACGCGCTCGCCCGCGCCCCCTACAAGGTGCTCGCCGACTGGCACGAAGAGCACGATGGCAACCTTCGCATCATCCTGCCCGACACGTTCGGCACCGGGGGGTTCCTGCGGCACGCGCCAGACTGGCTTGCAGGCTGGACCGGTATCCGTATCGATTCCGGCCAGCCCGAAGAGGCGGCAGAGGCCGCGATCGAGTGGTGGAAAGCGCATGGCGAAGACCCCCGCGACAAGATGATCATCTTCTCCGACGGGCTGGACGTGGCACGCATTTCCGAACTTCATCAGCGTTTCGCGGGCCGGGTGCGCACGTCCTTCGGCTGGGGCACGCTGCTTACCAACGATTTTCGCGGTCTCACCCGTGACGATGCGCTGGCGCCTTTCTCGCTTGTCTGCAAGGCGGTTTCCGCCGAGGGGCACCCGACCGTGAAACTATCGGACAATCCCCGCAAGGCAATGGGACCGCAGGACGAGATCGCCCGCTATCGCCGGGTCTTCGATGTCGGCGCGCAGACCGAGATCGACGTGGTGGTCTGAGCGCGTTCAGCGAACGACGAACTCGGCGTGCAGCGCGCCCGCGGCCTTGATGCTCTTGAGGATGTCGATCATGTCGCGCGGCGCGACGCCGAGCGCGTTCAGCCCGGCGATCACCTCGGCGAGCGAGGTGCCCTCGGGCACCTCCGCCAGGCCGATGCCCGGCTCTTCCTCGATCTCGGCCTCGGTGCGCGGCACAACCACCGTCTCGCCCCGTGCGAACGGGTTGGGCTGTACGGCGAGCGGGGTCTCCTGGATGCGCAGCGTCAGGTTCCCCTGCGAGACCGCGACGCGCGAGATGCGTACATCCTGCCCCATCACGATGGTGCCCGATCTCTGGTCGACCACCACCCGCGCCTTGCGCTCCGGCTCGACCATCAGATTCTCTACCCGACCGAGCGCATGTGCCGCCGAGCGCGCGCGCATCGCCGTGATATCGAGCCGCACGGTGCCAGAATCGAGCATCAACGCCACGGGCCGGCCCACGGCGCCGTTGATCGCGCGCTCGATCCGGGCCGCGGTGGTGAAATCCGGCTCACGCAGCGCGAGGCGCAGGCTTTCCAGCCCCGCGAAATCGAAATCCACCTCCCGCTCCACCCGGGCCCCGGAGGGGATGGTCCCCGATGTCGGCACGCCCTGCACCACACTGCCCGCCTCGCCCTCGGCAGACGCTCCACCGGCGATGATCGTGCCCTGTGCGACGGCATAGATTTGGCCGTCCGCGGCGTTGAGCGGCGTCATCACCAGCGTGCCGCCCAGCAGGCTCTTGGCATCGCCGATGGCCGAAACCGTCACGTCGATCTGGCTGCCCGCGCGGGCAAAGGGTGGCAGTGCCGCGGTGACGAGAACGGCGGCGACGTTCTTTGGGCGGAACTGCTCGCCCGTCACATTGATCCCGAGCCGCTCGAGAATGTTGGACATGAGCTCCTCGGTGAAGGGCGAATTGCGCAGGCCGTCGCCGCTTCCGTTGAGCCCGACGACGAGCCCGTAGCCAAGCAGATCGTTGCCGCGCACCCCGTCGAACTCCACAAGGTCCTTGATCCGAACCGTACCGGCGCTGGCGGCATGGATCGTCGCGACGCACATCAGCAACATGGTCAGGATCGTGCGCAACGGCGGCGTCATGACAGGAAACTCGCGAGATTGAGGCGCGCCGTGCGCGCGGTGATGGTATAGAGTATCTCCAGTTGGGACTGCACCTGTTCGAGCGCCGTCGCGCTCTCGAAGATATCCACCGAGACGAGATCGTTGCGCGCTATCCCAAGGCTTGTGATCTCGGCGTCGGTCCGGCTCCGGGCCTGCGCGATCCGTTCCTCGGCAAAACCGAGCTGCGCGCGCAGCTGCGTTACCCCGTCCTGCCCGGAGAGAAGCCCCGTCCCCATGTCGCGGGCGAGCGCGGTGCGGTCGTCGTTGCCAAGCGCGAGAGCCGGGTCGTCGAGGAGCGACAGCATCGCCACCTGCTTGATCTGGCCTCGCAGCGCGGCATCGTCGGCGCGGATGCGCAGCTCGACGGTCTCTCCGGCACCAAGCGCAAAAGCCGCCGCCGGTGCCTGTCCGCCACGATAGATCATCGTGGAAAACCCGCCTCCCGGCGCATCGAAGAACGCGTCAAGCTCGCTCCGCATGGCGGCTGCGTCGGGGGCTGCCGCCAGCACCGCGCGCAGCTCCTGCAAGAGCGTGTCGGCATCGGCGAGCGGCGCGCGATCGGCCAGGTCGCCGCCGAACAGGGCGCGGCCCGCCGATGCGGTGTTGAGCGCCCCGATCATCGTCGACAGCGTTGCGCGTGCGTCCTGTGCGAGGACGGTGGGCTGCATCGCGCCGGTGGCCGAAACGGCGGTGAGCGCCGCCTGGGCAAGCGTCTGGCCGCTCTCCTCCACACGATCGAGCGCCGTCTGCATGATTTCGGCATCCACCGAGGCGATTCGCGCCACCTCCCGGTGCGCGTCCGCGAGAGTGAGCGCCCGCTCGACATCTGCCAGGGGAACAAGATTGCCGGACAGGTGCCTCGCGGCGTCGGCGGTACGGCCCGTCGATACCTCGCGGGTCAGGCGGTCGGTCTCGCGGGCAAGATGTGCGCCCTGCTGCCGCAAAACAAAGCCTTGGGCGAGGTCTCCGATTGATTGCAGGGCCATGTCATATCCTCAGAAGGGTTTGCATCATGTCGTCGAGCGTCTGGATCATGCGGGCATTGGCCGAGAACGCCTGCTCCACCAGTAACAGCCGCTGCAACTCGGCATCGCTGTCCACGCCGCCGCGCAGTTCCAGTTCGCGCAGTTCCCCGGCCTGCCCGGAGGCAAAGCTTGCCGTGTTCTCGGCCGTCAACCGGGCCTGTGCCACCCGACTGGAGAGCTCGGCGGCATGACCGGAGAGATCACGCTGTGCCTCACCCGGTGCCGGTGCCTGGCGCGCCGACAGCACATTGCCGAGCGCCGCGAGATACGGGGCGTTCGCCGGGGCTCCGGGGCCTGCCGCGTCCGGTCCGACGCGTAGCCGAAAGAGCGCGCCGCCACGCTCGGGATCGACCGCGGGGTTGATCTCGATCCGCCCGGCAAGCCCCGCCTCGGTCGCGGGATCGAAGCGCATTCCGGCATCGGTGAATATCCCTGGTGATGGCGGCGGGGTGAGGCTCTCGACCCGCTCGACGAGATCGCGGGCGAGCGCGTCGAGCCCGCGTTGCGCGTCAAGCCCGAGCCCGTCGCGGTTGTCGATGAACGCCGCGAGCTGCCCGCCTGCGAGCGGGCCGCCAGTGCCGGCCGACATCGGGTACCCGCCGATCTCGAGCCCGGAGAGGAGGCCGTTCTGTACCGTCATGTGTGCCGCCACCAGAGGTGTTGCCTCGAAGCCGATCTGCGCCGGGCGCCCGTCGAGCAGCAGCGCACCGCCGGTAGAGACCAGGGCGACGCTTCCCCGCGACCGTTCGAGTTGGCGAATGGGGATCAGATCGGAGATCGCGTCGATCGTCTGCTGCCGCCGATCCTCGAGCGATGTCGTGTCGTGGCCAGAGGATCGCGCGACGACGATCTGCGTGTTTATCTCGGCCACCCGCGCAAGGCCGGTATTGAGCCGTTCGACGGCATCGGAAATATCGGCGTCGGCCCGGCTGCGCAGGGTCTCGACCTGCCGGGCCGCGCCGTTCAGCGCCGCGCCGAGCGCCGTCGCCTCGTTCAGCACTGCGGCCAGCCGGGTATCGTCCTCGGGCCGGGACGAGGCCGAGGCGATGGCCGCTTCGAAGGCGGCCAGCCGGTCCGCAATGCTTCCGCCCTCGCCCGGCAGGCCCAGCGCACGCTCGACGGAGGCGGCAAAGCCGGCACGCGTCTGTGCATCGGCCAGCGCGCTGTCGGCAAGTCGCCGATCGCCGAGAAGCACCGGATCGACATGGCGTGTCACGCCAGTCACCGCCACACCGCCGCGTGTGCCCTGCGCCTGCAGGCCAAGTTCGCGCGGGGCATAACCGGGCGTCAGCGCATTCGCGAGATTGCCCGAGATCACGTCGGTCAACCGCGAGCTTGCGGTCAGCCCGCTCAGGGCGCTGTTGAAGGCGGCGGATATGGACATCGGTTTCGTCCTTTACGGGAGCGGCGGAAATCAGCGGATGATATTGGTGGTTTCCTGCAACATCTCGTCAACGGTCTGGATCACCCGCGCATTCGAGGAATAGGCGCGCTGCGTCTGGATCATGTCGGTCAGTTCGCGCGCGACATCGGTGGCCGATTCCTGCCGGGAAAAGGAGAGGAGATCGCCGGTCGGGCCATCGCCGGCATCCCAGAGAAAGAAGCTGCCGCTGTCGAGAGAGGGCCGGTAGGTCTGGCGATCGAGAGCCACCATTCCATTCGGATTGGGCAGATCCACGAGCGGAACCTGAAAGATCGTCCGGGTCACGCCGGTGTCGAATGTGGCGTGGACAAAGCCGTTGGCGTCGATCTCGACAGAAACCATGTTGCCGACGGGGGATCCGTCCTTGGATATGGAGAGCGGAGCGAAACTGTCCGAAAGCTGTGTCAGTCCCTCGGTCGTGCCGGGCCGGCCGATATTGATCTCGATCGGGCCGCCATCGGCGGTCACGATAAGGCCCCCGGTCGCCGGGTCGTATGATCCGCCGCTGAGTGTGGTTACATTGAGCAGGGTCCCGCCGGCGGTTCGCGAATCGGCGAATTCAAGCTGGTATTCACCGATGACGGCGTTGCCGCTCGCGGAATCGCGCAGGGTCATTGTCCAGATGTTGGACGTGCCGGTCGCAGGAATCTGGGGTGCGAAGGATGCCTGGATTGTCTCTGACCGTCCGAGATTGTCGAAATACTCGACCGAGAGCTCTTGTGGTGTGCCCGCGGCACCCGCGTTGGTTTCGGTCGCCGGGAGGTTGACACCAAGGGTGATCCCGGTCGTCGGTTCGCTGGTCAACTGGTTGACGTTGATCTGCACCGGGACCAGCCCCTCGCTGGTATCCCGCGGGAAGGCGGGGATCGTGCCATCAGGGCCAGCGGGCCACCCCAGCAGCGTCAGGCCTGACGAGGTGACGAGGCGCCCGTCCGCGTCGGTGCGGAACGATCCGGTCGTCGTCAGAAGCATCTGCGGTGAGCCATTCGAGACCGCAACCTCGCTACTCGCCGCGACGGGGATGAAGCCGCGGCCACGTACCGCGAGGTCGGTGGGGTTCTCGGTGGTGACGAGCGAGCCGCCCTGGTCGATGAGCCGCTCCGTTGTCGCGCGAACACCGCCCGCCGCATAGTTCCCGCCGGTGCCACGGACGACAAGCGAGTCAAAGCTCGTCTCGACGCGGCGATAACCGAAGGTCGAGGCATTGGCGATATTGTCGGAGATCGCTGCCAGGCGGGATGCGTTGGCACTGAGCCCCGCGACGCCGGCATTCAGGGAAGAGGAAATTGTCATGGGCACGCCTTTCAATTGGATCGAGCATCGTCTCGACACAGTCATAGGCGAGGTGCCTTAACATGGCGCTAATCTCTAAAATCAAGCGTTCTTAGCGAGATCGCAGGAACGTCACCTCCAGGCGGTTGTTGCGCGGCGACATGGGGTCCGCCGTGGCCGGAGAGCGGTCGGCATGGCCGGTGAGCCGATGTATGCGCGGGCGTGCGATCCCCGAATCCTCTAGCAGAATCCGCATCCGGTTGGCGCGTGCCGCCGACAGGTCCCAGACCGGGTTCTCGACGAGGGTGACAGGCCGCGCGCGGATATACCCGGCGATGGCGACGTCGTTGACAATCGGCGCGCCGACCATTGCGATGAGTCGCGCGATCTCGCGCAAGGTGTCGGTCGGCTCACTTTGACCGGACACGAAAAGCATCGTGTCGCCCACGTCGAATATCTCGATGATGAGCCCCTCGTCGGTGACCCGGGTCACGATGTGGCGGAGCACCTCGTCAGAGGCGAGGCTTTCGCCGCTGCGGCCCCGGAGCCGGTCGTCGATTTCGGCGAATGCGGCGGCGTCCGCTTCGGCCAACCCGGCATTCGCCCCGTCGCTCATCACGCCGGTATCGCCGCGGGCCCGGTTGCTTTCGGTGCTACGCAGATTCTCTGCGCCGGTCCCGCTCTTGGCCAGGCTCTGTTCGGAGAAGACGGTATCGCCACCGAACGCGCCGCTGCCGCCGCCGGATACCCGGTTTATCGGCACGGTCGGGCTAAAGTAATCGGCGATGCCCTTGCGTTGTTTTTCTGTTGTCGCGCCAAGAAGCCACATCAGCAGGAAGAACGCCATCATCGCGGTGACGAAGTCGGCATAGGCCACCTTCCAGGCACCCCCATGATGCCCGCCGCCACTCACGACCTTCTTCCGTTTGATAATGACCGGCGCCGCATTGCTGCGCGCGTCCATAACTCACCACCTGTTTCACACCCAGGACAAGGCGTAGCACACGATCGTTTAACGGGCTGTTAATTCGTCAAGTTTTACCGTTTCAGGCCAACCCCGGCAGCCACAGCACGATCGCCGGGAACGCGACCAGAAGCGCGATAGTGACGGCATCGGCGACAAAGAATGGCGTGACGCCGCGAAACACGTCCTGCACGCTCAGGTCGGGCCGCACGCCGGCCACCACGAAACAGTTGAGACCGATGGGCGGGGTGATGAGGCAGAATTCGGCCATCTTCACCACCAGGATCCCGAACCAGATCGCGCACATCGGCCCCGACATGCCAAAGGTCGCATCCTCGGCGCTGACCATCGCCCCGCCATTGAGCGCCATCACCGCCGGATAGACCACCGGCAGCGTCAGCAGCAGCATGCCGATCGCGTCCATGAACATGCCCAGCACCGCATAGGCGAGCAGGATGCAGATCAGGATCAGCATCGGCGACAGGGTGAGCGAGGTGATCCAGTCGGCGAAGGCCGAGGGCAGATCGGCGAAGCCGAGAAAGCGCACATAGATCAGCACCCCCCAGATGATGGTAAAGATCATCACCGAGAGCTTGGCTGTCTCCAGCAGCGCATCCTTCAGCTCCGCCCAGCGCATCCCGCGGTAAACCGCCATGAGAAACACGACAAAGGCCCCGATGGCACCGCCCTCTGTGGGCGTGCCCCAGGCATCGCCGCCAAACGGGTTGTAGACGAAGAAGATGATCGTCACGACGACAAAGACGATGGGCAGGGCAGGGGGCAGAGAGACGAATCGCTCGCGCCAGGTAAAGCCGCTCACCGGCGGGCCGAAGCCCTTGATCGTCAGCGCCAGCCCGATGATGAGCACGCCGTAGACGAAGGCCGAGAACACCCCCGGGATGAAGCCGGCCAGAAGCAGCTTGCCCACATCCTGCTCGACGATGATCGCGTAGATCACCAGGAGCGCCGATGGCGGGATGAGGCTCGCCAGGGTTCCGCCCGCCGCCACGACGCCCGCGGCAAAACGCTTGTCATAGCCGATCTTGAGCATCTCGGGGATGGCGATCCGGGCAAACACCGCCGCCGTCGCCACGCTCGCGCCGGACACGGCGGCAAACCCCGCAGTGGCAAACACGGTCGAGACGGCGAGGCCCCCCGGCACCCAGGCGATCCAGCGCTTCGCCGCCTCAAACAGTGCCTTGGTCAGCCCCGCGTAATAGGCAAGATATCCGATCAGGATGAAGGTCGGAATAAGGCTCAGCGCCTGGCTGGACACCTTGGAATGCGGCACCTGACCGGCGGTCTTGACCGCGACCGTCAGCGCCCAGATGAATTCGTCGCCAGCATAGCCCTTCTTGGACCAGAATATCCAGATTAGCCCCAGCATCCCGGCCAGCGCGGCGGCAAATGCTACGCGCATACCTAGGATGACGACAACCAGCATCAGGCCGGTCACGGCAAGTCCGATCTCGATGGGCTCCATCAGGCGGGTTCCTTATTCGTCATGGCCGCTGACATGCGCGGCCTCGCGCGCGGCTTGTGTCGCCACGTCCTCGATCAGCGGTACGGCGACCGGGCGCTCCGCCCCGGTGATCATCGCGCGCGCATACCCCCAGAGCTGAAGCGCCAGCCGCAGCGACAGAACGCCAAACGCGATCGGCGCGAGGAGCTTGGCGGGCCAGATCGGCAGGGCGATGTCGATCGTGCTGTCGCGGCTCCACAGTGGTGCGTTCCAGTCGAAACTGCGCTCGAAATGCGCCCAGCTTCCCCAGACGAGCAAGAGCATCAGAATCAGGATGGCCAGCGTGGTGATCAACTCGATCAGCCACAATGCGCGCCCCTGAAACAGCCCGACGAAAATATCCATGCGGATATGGCCGCCGTCGCGCTGTGTATAGGCCACGCCCATAAAGGCGATGAGCGGCATGATCTGCTCGATCCAGTCCACGTAGCCAGGCAGCGGCTGGTTGAAGAAGTTGCGCCCACCCACGGACACCACCGCCAGCACCATGAGCGAGAATACCGCGATCCCGCTCAGCAGCGCGAGTTGCCGCTCGACCCGGTAGAGCCCACGATCAAGCCTGCTGAGCGTGCTGTTGTCCGACAGCACAGAGGCCACACCCGCCATCGCTCGTTCCCCCGCTATACCTGAATGAATCGGCCCGCTGCGGTTCGTGCGCAGCGGGCCAGAGAGGTCCGGCTCAGGAGCCGCCCTTCAGCTCGGCCAGCTTGTCGGTGGCAAAGTCATAGAGCTCCTGCGCGGGCAGGCCGCGATTGCTCATGTCCTCGATCCACGCCGTGGCGGCGGGCCCGGCCACAGCCTCCTCGAATTTGTTGAGCGATGCCTCGTCAAAGCTGATCACCTCGATCCCGCGCTCTTCGAGCGCCGGGCCCCAGGCCTTCATCGTGTTGTTCTGGTAATTGTCGACATAGTAATCGAGCGCTTCGTCGATCGAGCCCAACAGCGCCTCGCGATGCGCGTCAGACAGCCCTTCGAGCGCGTCGGTATTGGCCACGACCGGGCAATTCACCGTGCCGGGGTTGAGGTTCGATGTCCACCAGTCGCCGTTCTCGATAGTACCGAACGCCATATGCGCGTGCGGGGCAAAGGCCACGGCCTTGACCACGCCACTGTCCATCGCCTGCCGTACCTCGGTCGCGGTCATCGAGGTGGGCACCGCGCCCACGGCCTCCATCGCGGCACCGATGCCGCCGGTGGCGCGCACGCTCAGCCCCTCGAAATCGGCTAGGCTGCGGGGCGCGTCGCCCATACCCACGAGATTGTATTGCGGCATCGGCGAGGGCATCAGCAGCGTCGCGTTCCAGCGCGCGAGATCGGCCTTGACCGCCGGATGATCGTAGAGCGCCATCGACAGCTCGCGCTCCTGCTCCAGCGTCTCGACGCCCAGGAACGGCAGCTCCAGCACGGTGATAGACGGGTTCTTGTCGCGGTGATAGCCGGCGCAGAACTGCGCCATCTCGAACGCCCCGATCGAAATCCCGTCAAGGTTCTCGCGGTTGTTGCTGAGGCCGCCATAGCTGATGTTGAGGGTGAACTCGCCGTTGGTCTTTTCGCTCACAAGCTCGGCCAGCTTCTCGACATGCTCGGTGAATGCGCGGCGCTTGCCCCAGAGAGAAACGTTCCACTCGGTTGCCATCGCTTCACCGGCAAAGGCAAGGCTGATCGCGGCCACGGCGGTATAGCTGAGATATTTCTGCATGGTTTCTCCTCCCAGATGTCATGCGTCATGATGGCCGCTACCTTGGGACATGCCCGTCCCGATGGCTATGAAGAAAACCGCGCATGCCCCGGCAGCCGCCCTGCGGATATCCGCAAGGTGACTACAGCAGCGCCTCCTTGTCCAGTCCCAGCTTGACGATCTTCTCGTTGAGGGTGCGTCGCCCGATGCCGAGCGCCTCGGCCACCGCCTCCATCCTTCCCTCATGCGCGGTGATCGCCTTGGCGATCAGTTCCCGCTCGAAGGCCGCCACGGCAGCGCGCAGCGTGTCGGGCACATCGTCAGCCAGCGCATCGCGCCGCAACGCCTGCGCCATCGACCCGCCCCCGCGCCGCGCGCTCAGCACCCGGCGTTCACAAACGCTGCGCAACTCGCGCACATTGCCGGGCCAGTCATGGGCCAATAACGCCGCGCTGTCCTCGGGCGTCAGGTCGGGCGCACGGGTCTCGTAGACGCGGGCGAACTCGTCAAGGAACCGCGCCGCCAACAGCATCACGTCATCCCGCCGCTGCCGCAGCGTCGGCAGCGCGATCACCGTGGTATTGAGCCGGTAAAGCAGATCGGCGCGCAGTCGCCCGTCGCGCACCGCCTCTTCGGCGTCCTCGTTGGTGGCAGAGATCACCCGGAACGACAGCGGCACCGGCGTCTCCGCCGCCAGCGGCAGAACCCGCTTGTCCTCGATCACCCGCAACAGCTTGGCCTGCACGGGCATCGGGCAGGTGCAGATTTCATCCAGGAACAGCGTGCCGCCATCCGCGCCCTGCAACCGCCCCTTGGCTCCGCCCTCGGCCCCGAACATCTCTGCCTCGAAGCCCTCGACCGCGAGCGCGGCGCAATTGAGCGCCAGAAACGGCCCTTCGGCCTGCGCACCCAGATCATGCAGTGCGCGCGCCACCAGTTCCTTGCCGGTGCCGGTCTCGCCCTGCAACATTACCGCCGCTCTGCTTTGCGACAGATCCAGCACGTCCTCGCGCAGGGCAACGGTCTCGGGCGTCTGCCCGAGCAGCACCCGGTCCAGCCCCGATAGCTGCATCAGCCGCGACTTGAGCCGCTCGGTCGTGCGCCGCATCACATGCTGATCGGCGGCATGGCGCAGGATGTTCAGCAATCGGCGCGGCTCATAGGGTTTTTCGACGAAACTATAGGCACCGCGCTGCATCGCATCGACGGCCATCGCGATATCGCCATGCGCCGAAATCAGCACCAGCGGCGGCGCGAGATCGCGGTCCAGACTGTCCAGAAGCTCCAGCCCCGACATGCCCGGCATCCGCACATCCGACAGGATCACATCGGGCTGAAACTCCGCCAGCCGGTCGGCCAGACGTTCCGCACGCGGCAGCGCCTCGACCTGCCAGCCCGACGCATCCAGCAGATCGACCAGCGACAGGCGCATCGTGCGGTCATCCTCGACAACGAGGATGCGGGGGATCGCCGGACCGCTCACGCCGCGCTCGCCCCGGCATCGTGTTCCTGCGGTATGTCGATGCAGAACACCGCACCGCCGCCTTCGGCATCGCGGGCACTGATCCGTCCCTCGTGCGCGCGAACGATATTGGCCGAGATGGCAAGCCCGAGCCCCATGCCGCGCCCGCTTTCGCGGGTTGTGACGAACGGTTCCTGCAAGTCGTCGAGCCGCGCCTGCCCCAGCCCGTGGCCGGTATCGCGCACCTCGACCCGCCCCGCGCCGTCGCACAGCGCGACCCGCACCTCGATCCGCCGCATGTCGCGATCTTCGACCGCGTCGATCGCGTTACGCAGCACGTTGGTCAGCACCTGTTCGATCCGAAGCTGATTACCGCGCACAGTCACCGGCTGATCAGGGGCGCTTACCGATACCGTGGCGGCGACCCGTGCGATATTGGGCTCCACCAGCGCCAGCGCCGCCTGCACCGCGGCGAACAGATCGACCGGGCCGAATTCCTCGCGATCATTGCGGGCAAAGAACTTGAGCTGCCGGGTGATCCCCTCCATCCGATCGACGATAGCGGCGATCCGCGGCGCGAGCCGCCCCTCGCTCTGCCCGCCGATCTCCGCCGCCGTCAGATGATTGCGCATCGCCGCTATCGGCTGCCCAAGCTCATGCGTGACAGAGGCGGCCAACTGCCCCAGCGCCGCCAGACGGCTTGCCCGCTCAAGCTCGTCTTGCGTCCGCGCCAGCCGCCGCTCGGCTGCCCGGCGTTCCTCGATCTCGACCGCCAGCCGCTCGTTGGCCTCGCGAAGCTGCGCCTCCTCCGCCTCGGACCGGCGCAGTGCCGCGCCGATCCGCCGTGTCCGCCGCACCTGCGACGCAAGCAACCCGCCCCCGGCCAGCGTCGTCACGATCCCGGCCAGAAGCCAGCTTCGCGTGACAGCGGCGCTGTCATCGGCAAAGTAGTGCAGCACCCAGCCATGCGGGGCCAGCGTGCCGGAGAGGTGCAGCCGCTCCGTCCCTCCGATCACGGCGCGCCCGTCCTTTGCGGGCCGCCAGTCGAGTGGTGCGAGCGCCTGCCCCGGAAATTGCCGGTCCTGCGCGATCCGTGCGCGTTGTGCCATATCCAGCGCGCCGAGCGCGCGATACCGCCAGCCGGGATCGGAGGACAGCAACACAACGCCGTCGCGGTTGGCGAGCAACACCTGCTCACCCGCCGCGCGCCACGTCTCCTCCAGATCGGTGAGGTCAAGCTTGATCGCGATCACGCCGAGAATCTCTCCATCGGGCCCGCGTACCGGATCGGCAATGAAATACCCCGGCAGGCCGGTCGTTGCCCCGATCCCGTAGAATCGTCCCTGTTCACCGGCGAGCGCGGTCTGGAAATAGGGCCGGAATCCATAATCCTGCCCCACAAAGCTTTCTGGCGTCCCGGCATTAGAGGCGGCGATGGTCATACCGTCGGTGCGCATGAGATAGATCGCGTCGAGCCCCGATTCCGCGGCAAAGGCCGCGAGCCTGCGGTTCAGTACACCCGGCGCGCGCCCGGCGGCGGTGTCCATCACATGGCCGTCGCGCGCCAGCACATAGGTCAGGTGTGAAAACCGCTCGATCTCGGATATCACCATGCTGCGATAGAGCGACAGGCGGCCCTCCGCCTTGGCCTGTTCTTCCGAACGAAAGAAGCCGAGCGAGATCAGGAACACGCCCAGAACGACACCCAGTGCCGTCAGGGCGGCCAGAGCCCGGAGCGTCAGGCGCATCGCGAAGCCGTCACAATCGGTGCCCGGTCACGCGCGCTGCTCCCCGGCCGACTCCGCATCCTCTGTCTCGGGGGTTTCCTCGACGATCTCGGCATCGGGCACCGTCTCGTCGTCTTCGGCGGCGTCTTCCGTGTCGGTGTCCTCTTCCGCGGGCTCCTCGACCGGGCCGATCAGCAGCGGCAGCATCTCCAGCCCGGTGGGTGTGCTCACCGCCGTATCGGGCGGCGCCCGCCAGCTCAGCGTATCGAATGAATGACAGTTCTCGCAGACGGGGTGCCACTCGGCATGGATGTGCTGGCAGTTGTCGCAGCACCATTGCGGGCCGCGCGGCGCGCCCAGCGCCCGCGCCAGCCAGCCCTTGACCACGGCATCCGACGCACCCTCGCCGCGCTCGATCGCCGCCATGATCGTCAGCACGCGGGCATCCGGCTCCACCTCCGCCAGATCGCCGAGCGCGCGCCGCGCCGCCGGGAAATCCTCTGCCGCGAGGCACAGTTCCGCCTCCAGAAGCCGCGTCTCGCGGTCGTCGGGATGCACCTTGAGCAGCTTGGCAAAGCGCTTGAGCCGCGCCTGCGGCGTCTCGTCCGGCTCGATCGCCGCAAAGGCGGCGGCGAGGTCGGGATGCGGCCGCATCAGCCAGGCCTTGTTGATGACGCGCACGGCGGCGCGCTTCTTCCCCGCCTCGACATAGCCGCGCGCGGCCAGCACCGCCGCCGGGACGAGGTCGGGCGACATCCGGTTGGCCTCTATCGCCGCCTCGCGCGCCTCGATCGTTCTGCCTTCGTCCAGCACGTCGCGTGCCTCCGACAGCGCCAGAACGGCATCGCGCCGCTTGTGCACGTCGCGCGGCAGTGCGCCGTATTTGAGCTTGGCGCCCAGCGTGGCGCGCGCGCCCTTCCAGTCGCTCTTGTCAGCCTGAAGCTGCAACAGCGTGTCCTGTATCTCGACCTGCCGGGGCTTGAGCGCGAACGCGGTCTTGGCCAGCTTGAGCGCGGCGTCGGTCTCGCCTGCCTCCAGCTTTTGCCGCAGGATGCCGCGCACCCCGACAAAGCGCGTTTTCTCGTTGGAAAGCAGGCGCTTGAACGCGGCCTCCGCCTTTGCCTTGTCGCCCGCCATCTCTGCGCCCTGCGCGGTAATGAGATCGGTTAGCGCGGGTTTGTGCAGAAATTTCTCTGCCTTGGCCGCCTGCAAGACGGCCTTGTCACCCTCGCCCGAGGCAAGCGCCAGCACGCCCTCGCCCAACGCGCGATAGCCCTTTTCCTGACGGTTGCGATCAAAATAGCGCGACAGCGCTGTCTCGTCGCCGTTGATGAAGCGCAGCACCGCCACCAGCATCCCCGCCAGCTTCATCAGCAGCCAGATCGCCAGCACCAGGATGCCCAGCGCGATCACCGCCTTGATGGGCGTGAGGTTGATCTCTATCCCGGCCATGACGATGCGCACGCCGCCCTCGAGTTCGAGCAGGTAGGACGCCCCGAAGGTGATGGCCCCGACAAGGGCGATGAATACTGCAACCTTCACGATGGACCAAAGCATCAGACCCGCCCTTTCAAACTCAATTCAGTTCCGCCGACAGCGCCTCGGCGGCGGCCAGTGCATCGCGTCGCGTGGTGGCATTGGCCGCCCAGTCGGACATGGCGGCGCGCGCGTCCTCCGGCAAGGTCTCGATCTCGGCCAGCGCGTCGCCCGTTCGCCCCTCTGCCAGCGCGGCCTCGGCGCGCGACAGGATGGCGTCCGAACCATCGCCTTCGCGCGGTTCGAGCGAGCGGATACCGAGCTGCGCGCGCAGGAAATCGCCGACCGACGCGCCGTCGCCGGTATCCGAGGCGCGCGCCGCCGCCAGCGCCGCGCGGGCCGCTTCGGGGAAGCTCTCGACAAGCTGCGCCCGGGTCGGCACGCCGGTTTCGGCCACCTCGGCGAGCGCATCGGGCACCGTGGCCCCCGTGTCGCGCAGATCGGCGAGCGCGGCGTCGAACGCGTCGCCGGTGTCGAGCGCGGTCATCACCCGGGTGAGTGCCGCACGTTGCAGTGTCGCACGGGCACTGTCGCGGGCGGCCTGCTCTTCGGCCTCCAGCGTTGCGCGCAAGTCCTCGATCTCGGCGCTTTGCGCGGCGAGGCTGTCGCGTAGCTCGTCGAGCGCGGCGGTGTTCGGGGCCTCGGGTGCCTGCGGAACCTCCAGGTTCGAGAGCTGAACCTCCAGGTTCGCGACCCGCTCGGCCAGGGATGTGACCGTCTCGCTCAGCCCGGATATCTCGTCCGAGGGATCGGTCGGCGCGGGCATTTCGTCGATCCGCGCCCCGAGATCGGAAATCCGCTGTGCCTGCTCGTCAAGCCGCGTCGCGATCCTGTCATCGGCGGGTGCGGGCGCCTGACCGACCGGCAGATGAGGATAGATATAGGGCGCCGCCGCCACGCCGATCCCCGCTGCCGCGACCCCGCCGATCAACATCGACCAGAACCCGCCCTGCCGCACCGTGACCTGCTCGGTACGCACCACGGGTGTGGGCTCTTCACGATGCTCAGGGGATGGCGGGCCGGTCTCTTCTGCTGCCGGGCGTTCTCGGTCCTCGTCCTGCGGCGGGGTTTCGCCCGTTTCGCCCGATGGGGATGTGGTGGTCTCGCCCTCCGCGTCCTGTGCCTCTTCGGCTTCGGGGGGGTGCTGTTCAGGCGCGTCAGGGGCCGCGGTATCCTCGGTCGTGTCGTCGCCCGCCTTGGAAGGGGCGGCATCCGATGCAGTGTCGGGCGCGTGCGTTTCAGTGGTCTCGGGCGTGTCCTGCGCCGTGGCGGAGGGGGCGGTCGCATCCTCGGCTGCGCCTTCGGGCGCGTCGGGTTTGTCCGTCTGGGATTTCTTCTTTCTTGCCACGGCACGCCACCTTCTCGAATCTTGTCATGCTCGACTGTCACCCGACCTTACTGTGCCCCCTAGTGGCTCTCAACCCGCTTGGCGTGTTTCACCAGATTGTTCAGCACGATGCGCAGAGCACAGGCATCCGGCGTGGTGGCGACGGAGACGTGGGCGGCCTTGCCTTCGGGGATGCGCGCGGCCACGTTGCGGCTGATCGCCGCGACGAAGAGCGGCGCGCGCGGGGTGCCCGCCGCGTCAAAGAAGAGCACGGCGCTGCGCGGCGACATCAGGGGAAGGATCACGGGGGCGTCGCCCTCCAGCATGGTGCGGGCGGCATCGCTCAGCGGCAGCGCCTGTTGGTCGTAGACCACCGCCTCGCGCGCGGCGTGGCCCGCCTGCCGCAGCGCGCCGACGATATCGGCAGCCACATGCGCGCCGCGCGCGTGCAGGAACGGCCCCGCCATTTCCTCGGTGGCGAGCCGCCCGATCAGGCCCTCGGCATCCTCGGCCACCGCGATCACCGCGAAGCCGTGCTGCCGCGCCTCTGCGGCCGTGGCCTCGCCCACAACGCAGGCGGGCAGGTCGCGCCGAGACGACAGGCGGCAAAATCCCTCGACCCCGTGGCGCGAGGTAAAGATCAGCACCTCGCCGGGGACAAGCGCGGGAAGGGTGCCGCCATAGGCGATGCGCATGAGCGGCGAGACGAGCACCTCTGCCCCCGGAAACTCGGCCCGCAATTCCGTGGCGAACCGGGTCGCGGCGGGCTCGGGCCGGGTGATGAGCAGGCGCAGGGGCATGGGCGGTCCGCAGTTGTTAGCCTCCTGATAAGGTGTTACCTGCCGCAGACGCGCGGGGCAATGCAGCAGGGCCGGGATGAGCACGCCGCTGACCATACTCGGGATCGAGAGCAGTTGCGACGATACCGCCGCCGCATTGGTGCGTCTCGATGGCGATTCCGCGCAGGTGCTGACCTCGGTGGTACACGGGCAGACGGCGCTGCACGCGGATTTCGGTGGCGTGGTGCCGGAGATCGCGGCCCGCGCCCATGCCGAAAAGCTCGATCTTGCCGTCCAAGAGGCTATGGCGCGCGCGGGGCTGACGCTCGCCGATGTGGACGTGGTGGCGGTCACTGCCGGGCCGGGGCTGATCGGCGGGGTGCTCGCCGGGGTGATGTGCGCCAAGGGGATCGCCGCGGGCGCTGATCTGCCGCTCGTCGGCGTCAATCACCTCGCCGGGCATGCGCTCACCCCGCGCCTGACCGACGGGATAGCGTATCCGTATCTGATGCTGCTGGTCTCGGGCGGGCATTGCCAGTTTCTCATCGTGCGCGGGCCGGATGATTTCAGCCGCCTCGGTGGTACCATCGACGACGCGCCGGGCGAGGCGTTCGACAAGGTGGCGCGGCTTCTGGGCCTGCCGCAACCCGGCGGGCCAGAGGTGGAGCGTGCCGCCGCAGGGGGCGATCCGGCGCGGTTCCGGTTTCCGCGCCCGCTTCTGGATCGGGCGGGGTGCGATCTGTCCTTTTCCGGGCTCAAGACAGCGGTGCTGCGCGCGCGCGATACCGTCGTGGCCGAGAAGGGCGGGCTGATGCGGCAGGACAGGGCCGATCTCTGCGCCGGGTTTCAGGCGGCGGTCTGCGACGTGCTGGCGGAAAAGGCCCGGCGCGCGCTGGCGCTCTACATGGCGGAGGCGCCGCCTGTGCCGCTCATCGCGGTGGCGGGCGGCGTTGCGGCCAACGGTCCCGTTCGCGCGGCCCTGAAGGACGTGGCGGCGCAGGCGGGGGCGCGCTTTCTCGCGCCGCCGCTTGAGCTGTGCACCGACAACGCGGCGATGATCGCCTATGCCGGTGGCGCGCTGTTCCGCTTGGGCCATCGCGATGACATGCGCCTCGCCGCGCGCCCGCGTTGGCCGCTCGACGCGGCGAGCCCGGCGATGCTGGGCAGCGGCAAGAAGGGGGCCAAGGCATGATCCTGGTTTGCGGCGCGGGGGCGTTCGGCACGGCGCTGGCGGTGACACTGGCGCAAAACGGCCCCGTCACCCTATGGGCGCGGGATGCCGGCCATGCCGCCGAGATGCTGGCCACGCGGCGCAACGAGCGCCGCCTGCCGGGGATTTCCCTGCCCGAGGCGATCACCGTGGTCTCGGGCGAGGTGCCCGGCGGCGATACCCCCTGCCTGCTGGCCATGCCGATGCAGACGCTGGGCGGCTTTCTCTCGGATCATCATGACGCGCTCGGGCCGCGGCCCCTCGTCGCCTGCTGCAAGGGGATGGACCTCGCCACCGGACTTGGCCCCACCGGCCTCATCTCGGAGAGTTGCGCGCAGGCCACCCCGGCGATCCTCACCGGCCCCAGTTTCGCGCGCGACATCGCCCTTGGCCTGCCCACGGCGCTAACGCTGGCCTGTGCCGATGCGGCGGCTGGAGAGGCGCTGCAATCCACACTCACTACGCCCACCCTGCGGCTCTACCGCACCACCGATACCATCGGCGCGGAACTGGGCGGGGCGCTCAAGAACGTGATCGCCATCGGCTGTGGCGCGGTGATGGGCGCGGGGCTGGGCGAGAGCGCGCGCGCCGCGCTGATGACCCGTGGTTTCGCAGAGATGAACCGGCTGGCCCATGCCTTGGGCGCG
>JADQCC010000096.1:35488-46529 GCA_016278295.1 Roseovarius sp.
CCTGCAAACCCGTCTCGACAACCGCGACGCCCATGTCGCCTATCTCAAGGAGACCGGCGTGGTGTCGCAGGCCGGGCCGCTCTTGAATGACGAGGGCGAAATGGTGGGCTCGCTGGTCATTCTCGATGTCGAGGACATGAAGGCAGCGCAGGAGTGGGCCAACAATGACCCGTATGCCAGGGCCGGGCTGTTTTCCGGCGTCGAACTGATCCCGTGGAAAAAGGTGATCTGATGCGCTATTGGCTGTTCAAGTCCGAGCCATCGACCTGGTCCTGGCAGGATCAGCTGGCCCGCGGCGAGACGGGCGAGGAATGGGACGGCGTGCGCAACTATCAGGCGCGCAATTTCATGCGCGAGATGGCGGTGGGCGATCGCGGCTTCTTTTACCATTCACAAAAGGAAAAGGCGGTTGTCGGCACGGTAGAGGTGATCGCCGGGGCGCATCCCGACAGCACCACCGACGATCCGCGGTGGGAGTGTGTGGACATCAAGGCGCTGGAGAGTGTGCAAGAGCCGGTGACGCTCGATGCGATCAAGGCCGATCCGCGCCTGTCGGAGATGGTGCTGGTGCGCAACTCGCGACTCTCGGTGCAGCCGGTGACGGCCGAGGAATGGCGCATCGTCTGCGGCATGGCCGGGCTTTCAGGCTGAGCGGGCACAATCCGGGGCGGCTGGGCCAACCCGCTCTTGACCTGAGAGCGATGCTTCCTGCTAATCGCCTAGAGGCGTGTGACGCAAGCAAGGGAGGCGGGCGATGGGCTGGATGAAGGACGAGGCCGGGCTGGGCAAGACGGCGGCGAATTTCGTGCCGCTCACGCCGTTGTCGCACCTGCAAAGGGCCGCGCATGTCTTTCCCGACCGCGAGGCGGTGGTCTATCACGGCCACCGCAAGACCTATGCCGAGTATCACGCGCGCGTCTCGCAGCTTGCCTCGGCGCTGGTGAATATCGGGATCGAGCCGGGTGACGTGGTGGCCAGCATCCTGCCCAACGTGCCCGCGCATTGCGAGGCGCATTTCGGGGCGCCGGCGGCGGGGGCGGTGCTCAACGCGATCAACACGCGGCTGGAGGCCGACACCATCGCCTATATCCTCGATCACGGCGAGGCGCGGGTGGTGCTGTGCGATACGCAGCTCCTGCCGACCCTGAGCGCGGCGATCGAGATCATGGAACGGCCCGCCCCCGCGATCATCGAAGTGCCCGATGACGGCGCCGGGGTGCACGCGCATTCCGATTACATGAGCTACGAGGAATTTCTCGCTACCGGCGACCCGGAGTTTGCCTGGATCATGCCCGAGGACGAGTGGGAGAGCCTCGCGCTCAACTATACCTCGGGGACCACCGGGCGGCCCAAGGGCGTGGTCTGTCACCATCGTGGCGCCTATCTGATGACGATGGGCACGGTGGTGAGCTGGCAATTGCCGCGCTATCCCAAGTACCTGACCATCGTGCCGCTGTTTCACTGCAACAACTGGAACCATGTCTGGCTGATGCCGATGCTGGGCGGTACCGTGGTGTGCTGCCGCGACATCAACGCCCGCGCCATCTATGACGCCATCGCCGACGAGGGGGTGACGCATTTCGGCGGCGCGCCCATCGTGCTCAACATGATCGTCAACGCCCGCGACGAAGAGCGGCGCGGTTTCGACCATGTGGTGGACGTGTTTACCGCCGGTGCCCCGCCGCCCGCCGCGACGCTGGCGGCGATAGAGCCGCTGGGCTTTACCGTGACGCAGGTCTATGGCCTGACCGAGACCTATGGCCATGTCACCGAGTGCCTGTGGCAGCACGGCTGGGACGATCTGCCCGACGACGAGCGCTATGCCATCAAGGCGCGCACCGGCATCCTCATGCCGATGATGGAGGACATCACGGCGATGGACCCCGAGACGATGGAGCAGATCCCGATGGACGGCGAGAGCCTCGGCGAGATCATGATTCGCGGCAACAGCGTGATGAAAGGGTACCTGAAGAACCCCGACGCCACCGAGAAGGCGTTTGCGGGCGGGTATTTCCATTCCGGCGACATCGCGTTCCAGCATCCCGACGGCTATCTCAAGATCGCCGACCGCGCCAAGGACATCATCATCTCGGGCGGCGAGAATATCAGTTCCGTCGAGGTGGAGGGCGTGCTGATGCGGCACCCCGCAGTGCTGCTCTGTGCCGTGGTGGCGAAACCCGACGACAAGTGGGGCGAGGTGCCCTGCGCCTTTGTCGAGCTGAAGGACGGGGCCGAGGTGGGCGAGGCCGACCTCATCGCTTTCTCTCGCGAGCGGCTGGCCGGGTTCAAGACGCCCAAGGCAGTGGTTTTTCAGGAACTGCCCAAGACCTCGACCGGCAAGATACAGAAATTCGAGCTGCGCCAGATCGCCAAGGGGATGTGAGGGGGTCGCGCCGGTGCTCTGCACCTTGGTGCCGGGCGCCGTTTGACAACGGCTGACTGCACCTCTTGGTACTGGAGGAGAGGCAGGCGGTCGCGCGCTACGGGCGCGTGCGTGAGTGGGAGACGGTCGGACCCCGCTCAGCCGGTGCGGTCCGCGAGGATCATGTCCGACGCCTTTTCGCCGATCATGATGGCGGGGGCGTTGGTGTTGCCGGAAACGATCTCTGGCATGATCGAGCAATCGGCGACGCGCAGCCCGGTGATACCGTGCACACGCAGCCGCGCATCGACCACGGCATCGCCGCCCGACCCCATCTTGCAGGTGCCGGTCGGGTGGTAGATCGTGGTGGAATAGTTGCGTGCCCAATCGAGCGTGCCCTCGTAATCGTCGAGATCGAGCGCGGCGTCGGGGCGAAACTCTTCTGATATCTTGGAGTTGAGCGGCGCGTGACGGGCGATACGGCGGGCGATCCTGACGCCCTCGACGATGGTCCGGCAGTCGGTCTCGGTCGAGAGATAGTTGGGGTGGATTTTCGGGTAGGTGGCCGGGTCGGCAGAGGCGAGGCGGAGCTCGCCCCTGCTCTCGGGGCGTAGCTGGCAGACCGACATGGTGAAGGCCGAGAAGGGATGCGGCCCCTCGCCGGGGCTGTCGGCGGACCAGGGCTGTACATGGAACTGGATATCGGGCGTCTCGACATGGTCGCCGGTGCGCATGAAGCCGGTGGCGAGGCTGGCGGCCATCGCCATCGGCCCGGCGCGGAACATCGCGTATTTCAACGCGATGCGCGCCTGGTTCCACAGGCTGCGCACCTCGTCGTTGAGGGTGGGCTCGTTGCACTTGAACACCAGCCGCGCCTGTAGGTGGTCCTGCATGTTGCGGCCAACGCCGGGCAAGTCGCGCAGCACCTCGATGCCGTGTTCCTGCAAATGCGCGGCCTCGCCCAGACCCGAGAGCATCATCAGGTGCGGCGAGCCGATGGCGCCTGACGACAGGATTACCTCCCGTCCTGCCCTGACCACATGCTCCGCCCCGGCGCGGTCGCGGTAGGCCACGCCGGTCGCGCGGGTGCCGTCGAAGGTGATGCGGCTGGCCTGCGCGCGGGTCAGGATGGTCAGGTTCTCGCGGTTGCGCACAGGGTTGAGGAACGCCACAGCGGCGGAGCAGCGCCGCCCTTTGCGCGCGGTGAGCTGGAAATATCCCACGCCCTCTTGGCTGGCGCCGTTGTAATCGGGGTTGAAGGGATAGCCCGCCTCCTGCGCGGCGGCCACCCATGCGTCGCAGATGGGCCGTTGCAGGCGCATGTTGGACACCGAGAGCGACCCCTGGTCGCCGTGATAATCGTCGGCGCCGCGTTCTTGCCGCTCTGAGCGCTTGAACAGCGGCAGCACGTCGTCCCACCCCCATCCGGGGTTTCCCATCTGCGCCCAGCGGTCGTAATCCTGCGGCTGGCCGCGCACGTAGAGCAACCCGTTGAGCGAGGACGATCCGCCCAGCACCTTGCCGCGCGGCCAATCGAGGGCGCGCCCGTTCAGGCCCGGATCGGGCTCGGTCCGGTAGCACCAGTCGACCGAGGGGTTGTGCATGGTCTTGAAGTAGCCGACCGGAATGTGGATCCACGGGTTCCAGTCGCGGCCGCCCGCCTCCATCAGGATGACCTTGGTCTTTGGGTCGGCGGAGAGCCGATTCGCAAGCACGCACCCGGCGGACCCTGCCCCGACGATCACGTAATCCGCTGATAATTCCGACATTTCCGACCGACCTTTTCACAAATTGCGTGCGGAAAAGATTTTCCTTGCCAGAACGAGCATATGTCTATCAATATTGAGACTGCAAGTATCATTATTGCAAAATAAGGGAGGACGTCATGAAAGTATCGAAAGCGCTCAGCGGGATTTCCCGCCGGGATCTGTTTCGCCTGACCGGCCAGTTTGGCCTGTCATCCGTGGTGATGGGCGCGGGCGCGCTGACCGGGGCGGTCAGCCTGCCCTCGCTCGCGCGGGCCGCCGAGAGCACCTATGACAAGCGGTTCGCCAAGGAGCCGAAGCACACGCTGAAGCTTGGTGCCGCCGGTTTCAACGCGCGCAACCTGCTGATCGAGCGCGCCGGCGTCCTGCAATTCGCCCGCGACCTTGAGGAGCGGACCGAGGGCGAAATCCGCGTTGAATTCATCGGTGACAACCAGATCTGCGGACAGCTCAATTGTGTGGAGAAGACGCAGACCGGCGTGATCGACATGTATGCCGCCTCGACGCAGAACTCGGCCGGTGGCGCGCCGTATCTCAACGTGCTCGACTATGCCTATATGTTCCCGAGCCGGGCCTCGCAGTATCATTTCCTCTACAGCCCCGAATCGCAGCGCATCCTGCGCGAGCCGCTGGAAAAGCGGCACGGGCTGAAATTCCTGTTCTCGCATTGCGAATTGCGCGGCATCCAGCTTGGCAACAACTTTGCCGAGAAGCCCACGGTGACCAAGCTCGAAGAGCTGTTTGGCACCAAGAACCGCGTCACCGGCACGCAGCTTGGCCGCATCGCCATGCAGCTTTTGAACCTCAACCCGGTGCCGGTGGCCTGGGAAGAGACGCTCGACGGGCTCAAGCAAGGCCTGATCGACGGGGCCGAGACATGGGCGTCGGCGGTGGCCTATGCCAACATGTCGCCGGTGGTCAGCCAGTCGGTCGACCTGAAGTTTTTCTGCGGGACCGAGCATACGTCGATGTCGGCGCGCGTCTTCGACGCGATGGAGCCGCATTTGCAGGAGGCGATCATGGAATCGTCTTACCTTGCGCAGGTGCATGTGCAGGCGGCGAACGAGGCGGCGCTGGTCAAGACCGTCGGTTTCTCGGACCCGCAGCTTCCCGGTACGATCTTTGCCGAGCACGGTGTGCGGCCCGCCTTCCTTGCCGACGATCAGGTGAAGATGGCCGAGGAGATGTGCTCGCCCGAGTTCAACCCCGAGCCGTGGGCGCAGTGGCGCGAGCGGCTCAACGGCTGGGCGGGTGGCATCGACACCTACCAGGAGATCTACAACGTGGCGCGCGAGATCCCCAGGGATATGCTGCCTGAAAATGTCGAGCCGCGCCGCTGGTGGCGCGCGGCGTGATCGCCTAGCATCGGGCCGGGCCGCGCGCGGCCCGGCACCCCAAGCCGCCGGGACAGGCGGTCCTGAACATACGGCAACCCAAGGGGAGGAATGGGCATGACCGGCTGGTTTCAGGGCACGGGAGAAATCCTGAGTGCCCTCGCCGCAGGCGATTCATGGATGTTGAAAGAGGCGATGCGCGAACCCGCGATCTGGCCCCTGGGTCTGACGGCCATGCTGGCGCTGGCGGTTGCGTTTCTCATCCTCTACCGGGTGGTGCCCTGGGCCGAACGCAACCTCGAACAGTCGCTGATGGTCGTCTCTTACCTTGCCATCGGCGGGATCATCTTTGTCGAGGTGATAAGGCGCTTCGTTTTCGAGGTGCAGGCGCCGTGGTCCACCACGCTGCCGCCCTTCCTGTTTCTTATCATGACGTGGTTCGGGTGCAGCTATAACGTCAAGCTGCGCACGCATCTGGCGTTTGCAGAGTTTCGCATGGCCATGCCGCGTGTCGGACAGATGGCGTGCCTGATCCTCGACGCGCTGCTGTGGATCGGGTTTTCCTGGGTGGTGGTTGTCACCGCGACCAAGGTTGCCGTCAATTCCGCCGCGAATTTCCAGATCATGCTGGGCACGGACAACGTGATGCAGTGGTGGTTCCTGCTATCGGTGCCGTTGGCGTTCACCACGCTGGTGGCGCGGGTGATCGAGAACCTGCTCGCCGACATCGCCAATTTCCGCAAGGGTGACACGCTCGTCACCCAGGCCGTGATCGGAGGCGACTGACATGACCGACCCATCGACGCTTGTCACGCTCATCTCCGTCGGGGTGACGCTTCTGTTCATGCTGGGCGTGCCGGTCTTTCTGGTGATCGGCTACTGGGTGATCGGCGTCTCCTTTGTCCTCGGGATGCCGCTACAGAATATCGGCGGGGCGCTGGCCGATGTGTTCACCGACGGTTTCGCGTTGCTGGCGATGCCCCTCTTCATCCTGACCGGGGATCTCATCAACCGTTCGGGGATCGCGCGACGCTTGAGCGATTTCGCCTATGCCTGCCTCGGCTGGATACGCGGCGGCCTGTCGATGGCCTCGCTCGGGGCCTGCGGGCTCTTTGCCGCGATTTCGGGCTCCAACTCGGCCACGACGGCGACGATCGGCTCGATGCTGCATCCCGAGATGGTCAAGGGCGGCTATGACGAGCGGTTCTCGGCCGCGACCGCCGCGGCGGGCGGCACGGTGGGGATCATCATCCCGCCCTCGATCATCTTTATCGTCTATGGTTTCCTGCTCAACCTGCCGATTTCAGAGCTGTTTGTCGCCGGTATCCTGCCCGGCGCGCTGATGGTGCTGAGCATGATGCTGGCCGCGTTCCTGATCTGCTGGAGCAACAAGTGGGGGTTTCTCATCCCGCTGAGCCCGATGCGGGTGATCAAGACCGCCATCGGTGCGTGGCTTGGGTTCTTTGCCATCGGGCTGGTGCTGTGGGGCATCTACACGGGCAAGTTCTCGCCCACCGAGGCCGCCGGTGTGACCGTGGGTTTCTGCGTGATCGTGGGCTTTGTCAGCCTGCCGCTCTACAGTTTCATGGGCGGTGCCAAAGGCCGTGACGTGAACGAGAAGCGCGTCTCTGAGATGCTCGTGGTCGAGGGGTTCAGCCCGCTGGAGCTGCCGTCGATCACCATGCGGTCAGCGCAGATCACCGGCATTCTCGCGCCGCTCATCGCCGTGTCGGTGGTGATGCAGCAGATCATGTCGGTGCTGGGCGCGCAGGAGGTGATTGGCGGTTTCGTGACCTCGATGGGCGGTTATTACGCGGTGCTGTTCACCTCGATGGCAATCGTTTTCGTCTGCGGCATGGTGCTGGAAAGCCTGCCGGTGACGATCATCCTCGCGCCGATCCTCGCGCCGATCGCGCATGAGGTGGGGGTGGAGCCGGTGCAATTCGCGGTCATCTTCCTGGTGGGGGCCTCTATCGGCTTTATCACGCCGCCATACGGGCTCAATCTCTATGTCGCATCCGGTGTGACGGGCGTTCCCTATTTCCGGCTTTTGCGTTACACGGTGCCGTATCTTGTGGCACTGCTGGCGGTCTGGTTCATCGTCGCACTGGTGCCGCAGCTTTCGACGGCGCTCTTGCCGAGCCGATGACGGTGGGGTTTGTATGGACGGGGACAGCACGGGAACGATCCCGACCAACCTGCGCCTGCTCCTGGTGATCGAAGAGATCGCCCGGGCGGGTGTGCCGATCACGCCCACCGAGGTCAACGCTGCCATCGGCCTGCCCAAGCCCACCATCCACCGCCTGTTTACCACGCTGGAGGAGGAGGGATTCCTGCAACGCGACATGGACGGACGGACCTATTCGCCAGGCCCCCGGCTGCGCAAGCTGGCAGGCGGTATCCTGTCATCGCTGCGCATCCGCACGGCGCGGCAGGCGATCCTGAAGCGGGTGAGCAGCGAGATCGGCGAGACCTGCAACATCGCGCTGCCGGATCGCGACGCGATGATCTATCTCGAACGGGTCGAGACGCAGTGGCCGTTGCGCATCCAGTTGCCCATCGGGACGCGGGTGCCGTTCTACTGTACGGCGAGCGGCAAGATGTACCTGTCGTCGCTGGCGCGGCCGCACCTGATGAAATACCTCTCGGCGACCGATCTGGAGGCGCGCACGCCCAACACCCTGACCGATCCCGATGCGCTGATGGCTGAAATCGCCCAGGTGCGGGCGCAGGGCTATTCGCTCGACCGGGAGGAATTCATGCGCGACATGATCGCGCTGGCGGTGCCGATCCTCGACGTCAACGACCGGCTGATGGCGACACTGGCCTTTCACGCGCCCACGCAACGCTTTGATATCGCGCGGGCGCTGGAGTATCTGCCGTCGATGCGCGAGGCAGCGGCGGATTTGTCGAGCCTCGTGTCGGAGGGCGAAGGGGGCTGAGCCTTACCGCCCCTTCCAGACCGGCGCGCGCTTCTCGGCAAAGGCATTCTGGCCCTCGAGCAGATCCTCGCTTGCATAGAGCCTGTCCACGGTGGCGAATTGCCGCCGGGTTACGCGATTGAGCGCATCCTGAAAGCGCATCGCCTCGGCCTCGCGCACGATTTCCTTGATGGCGGCGTAGACGAGGGGCGGGCCGCTTTCGAGGTGTCGCGCCAGGTTCCATGTCCGCTCCATCAACGCGTCCGGTGCGCAAACCTCGCGCAGGAGGCCCCAGCGCAACGCCTCATCAGCGTCGAACCAGCGCCCGGTCAGCAGCAGGTCCATCGCGACGTGGTAGGGGATGCGCTTGGGCAGCTTGATCGAGGCGGCATCGGCCACCGTGCCAGACCGTATTTCGGGCAGGGCGAATTGCGCGGTGTCGCTGGCAAGGATCAGGTCGCAGGACAGCGCCAGTTCCAGCCCGCCGCCGCAGCAGATGCCGTTTACCGCGCAGATCACCGGCTTGTTCAGGTGCGGCAATTCCTGCAATCCGCCGAACCCGCCGACGCCGTAATCGCCGTCCACCGCATCGCCGCCGGCGGCGGCCTTGAGATCCCAGCCGGGGCAGAAGAATTTCTCGCCCGCCGCGCGCAGGATCGCGACGCGCAGGGTCTCGTCATCGCGGAATGCGGCGAACACCTCGCCCATGATCCGGCTTGTCGCCAGGTCGATGGCGTTGGCCTTGGGGCGGTCGAGCGTCACCTCGAGCACCGCGCCCTCGACCCGCGTGCGGATCGGCCCGTCTGTCAGCATCTCCATCATCTCTCCTCCTGGATGAATGCATCCACCGCCACCGCGCCCTTGCTGCGCAGGATCAGCGGGTTGATCTCGATCTCGGCGATGCCGGGATCGCCCTCCATCATGGCCTGAAGCGCCAGCGCCACGGCGCCCGCCGCGACGGTATCGGCCCGCGGCCCACCGCGCCAGCCATCGAGCAGCGGCCAGAGCCGCAGGCCGCGCAAGGCGGCGGCGATGTCCCCGGCGGTGACCGGGCAGATGAGCGTCACCGTGTCGGCCAGAAGCTCCGCCGTCACGCCGCCCACGCCCAGCGTCAGCGTCGCGCCATAGACAGGGTCACGGCGCAGGCCCACCAGCATCTCGGCCACGCCGCCGGTCACCATCTCCTCAACCAGGTAGCCGGTGACACCGGGCATGTCGGCTTCGCGGCCCGGATCGGTCACGCCGAGCCGCACGGCCCCGGACTCGGTCTTGTGGCCGAGGCCTAACCCTTTGAGCGCGAAGGGCGGCACCAGCCCCGCGCCGCCCGGATCGAGCGCCGCGAGCGTCGGCGCGGTGATACCGCGTGGCACCGCCACGTTTGCCGCCGCGAGGCGCGCCTTGGCCGCGTGTTCGTCGAGCAGGTGCGTGGTCTCCGTCCTGCGCAGGGGCCAGGGCCGCCAGCCGGGGTGTGCTTGCGGCAGGCACGCAGCCGAAAGCGCCGCGAGCGCGGTATCCAGCCCCATCAGCGGCACCACCCCGCGCCCCATCGTGGCGATGGCGCGGGTCTCGTCGAAATTTTCCGGCAGCGAGGCCACGGGGAAAGCGGGCCGCCCGGTCGCCGCCTGCGCCGTCTCGATGGCGTCGAGCGCGGGCTGAAAGCTCGCCGGGTCGCAGCGGTCGGGGCGGGGCGGGTCGATGATGAAAAGCCCGGCGTCGTAATCGCCGAGCATGGTGGCAAAGACATCGGTGGTGCGGGCCGCGTCGCCCCAGATGAAGGTATGGTAGTCGAGCGGATTGGCCACGCGCACCAGCGGCCCGAGGGTCGCGGAGAGGCGTGTCGCCGTTGGTTGCGACGGCGGTTCGAAATGCAGGCCGTGGCGCGGCGCGAGATCGGCCACGAGCCCTGCCTCGCCGCCCGAGCTCGACACCGAGCAGAACCGGGTGCCGGACAGCCCCCCG
This sequence comes from Roseovarius sp., assembly GCA_016278295.1. GTDB lineage: Bacteria > Pseudomonadota > Alphaproteobacteria > Rhodobacterales > Rhodobacteraceae > Roseovarius. The sequence continues at coordinate 45,831 of JADQCC010000096.1, forward strand.
TGGACATGCAAAATCTTGAGCGTTTCCAGCAGCGTGTCGAGGTTTGCCACCTCGGCCACGCCGCATTGGCGCAGGAACGCGCCCGAAGCGGCGCCTTCGCCGGCGAGCGCGGCGGTGTGGCTCGCGGCGGCGTCCTGCGCGGATGAGGTCTTGCCGGATTTCAGGGCGACGATGGGCTTGCCCGCAGCGCGTGCCCGTTCGGCCATCGCGGCAAAGGCCGGGGCGTCGCCGACCCCCTCGATATAGAGGCCGAGCGCGGTCACGCGCGGGTCGTCGAGCATGGCGAGGGCAAGATCGCTCAGCCCCACCTGTGCGGCATTGCCGAGGCAGGCGACATAGGCGATGGGCAGGCCGCGCGCCTGCATGGTGAGGTTGATCGCGATGTTCGACGATTGGCTGAGGATCGCGACGCCCGTCTCCACCCGCCGCCCGCCATGCTGATCGGGCCAGAGGAGCGCGCCGTCGAGATAGTTGATGAAACCGTAGCAATTGGGGCCGAGCACCGGCATCGGCCCGGCGGCCTCTATGAGCGCGGCTTGCAGGCCGTCCTCGCCCGCCTCGCGCCAGCCCGAGGCGAAACAGACCGCCCCGCCCGCGCCCATGGCCGAAAGCGCGGCCACGGTTTCGATAGTGGCGTGGCGGTTGATGCCGAGGAATGTGGCGTCGGGGGCGGCGGGCAGGGCGGCGAGGCTTGGGTAG
>JADQCC010000304.1 GCA_016278295.1 Roseovarius sp.
CGCGGAGGCGCAAGGCGCGGCCCGCGTGCGCCGCGCCGAGCCGACTCTTGGCGGCCCCGGTGCCGCCACCGCCGCCGCCGCAACGGAGAAACCCGGCGGGCTGCTGGCGCGGATGCCTGGATTGTTGCGCAAGCCCGAATCGATGCCCGAGCCCGAGCTTGTCGAGCGCGAGGCCGGGGCCGGGGCGGCCGATGCGCCGCCCGAGGAGCGCATTCGCGCGCGTATCGCGGACGTGATTCGCACACGGGTACGGAAGAACCCGGCGGTGCAGGTGGCGTCGGTCGCGCCGCTGACCAAGGGCCGCGGTCACGGGCCTGATCCGCTGATCCTGAACGGCGCGCCGCGCGTACCGTTGCCGCCCGAGCCGCCGCTCACGGCGCGCGCGGCCTCCGGCCTGTCGGTGCCGCCCGCACCCGAAGATGAGATCACGCTCGTCGAGCCGGACATGCCGGAAATGGGCATGTCCGAGATGGACGCTGCGCCGGGCTCGACGGAGCGCCCGCGCATCCCGGTGCCCGAGCCGCGCAAGGTGGTGCAGCACCCGCCGCGCAAGACCCCGCAGCCCTCGGCGCGCGCGATGGCCGAGGCGCAGCCCGCGCTGCCCTTTGCCGCCGAGGCACCGGAATATGATCTGCCGCCGCTGTCGCTTTTGACCGATCCGGCGACTGTGCAGCGTCATCACCTGAGCGACGACGCGCTGGAGGAAAACGCGCGGATGCTGGAGAATGTGCTCGACGATTACGGCGTCAAGGGCGAGATCGTCAGCGTGCGCCCCGGCCCGGTCGTCACCATGTACGAATTGGAGCCGGCGCCGGGCCTCAAGGCGAGCCGGGTAATCGGGCTCGCCGATGACATCGCGCGGTCGATGGCGGCGCTGTCGGCGCGTGTCTCGACGGTGCCGGGGCGGTCGGTGATCGGGATCGAGCTGCCCAATGACAACCGCGAGATGGTGAATTTCCGCGAGATATTGTCGAGCCGCGCCTATGGCGACGGTCATCAGAAGCTGCCGCTGGCGCTTGGCAAGGATATCGGCGGCGATCCGATGGTCGCCAACCTCTCCAAGATGCCGCACCTCCTGATTGCCGGTACCACCGGTTCGGGCAAGTCGGTGGCCATCAATACGATGATCCTGAGCCTGCTCTACAAGCTCACCCCCGATGAATGCCGGCTTATCATGATCGACCCGAAGATGCTGGAACTGAGCGTCTATGACGGCATACCGCACCTTCTGAGCCCCGTTGTGACCGACCCCAAGAAGGCGGTCGTGGCGCTCAAGTGGGTGGTGGCCGAGATGGAGGACCGCTATCGCAAGATGTCGAAGATGGGGGTGCGCAATATCGACGGCTATAACGGGCGCGTTGAGGAGGCGCTCAGAAAGGGCGAGATGTTCTCGCGCACCGTGCAGACGGGTTTTGACGACGAGACCGGCGAGCCGGTCTTCGAGACGGAGGAATTCGCGCCCGAGCGGATGCCCTATATCGTGGTGATCGTCGACGAAATGGCCGACCTGATGATGGTGGCGGGCAAGGAGATCGAGGCCTGTATCCAGCGGCTGGCGCAGATGGCGCGGGCCAGCGGCATCCACCTCATCATGGCCACGCAGCGCCCCTCGGTCGATGTCATCACCGGCACCATCAAGGCGAATTTCCCCACGCGGATCAGTTTTCAGGTGACCTCCAAGATCGACAGCCGCACGATCCTGGGCGAGCAGGGGGCCGAGCAGCTTCTGGGGATGGGCGACATGCTCTACATGGCCGGCGGCGGGCGGATCACGCGCTGCCATGCCCCCTTTGTCAGCGACGAGGAGGTGGAGGAGGTCGTGAGCCACCTCAAGGCCTATGGCCCGCCGGAATACGTGGGCAGCGTGTTGCAGGGCCCCGATGACGACACGGCCGATTCCATCGACGCCAAGCTGGGGCTCGCCACCGGCGGCAATACCGACGGTGAGGATGCGCTCTACGATCAGGCGGTGGCGATCGTGGCGCGCGACCGCAAATGCTCGACCTCCTATATCCAGCGGAAACTGGCTATCGGCTACAACAAGGCCGCGCGGCTGGTGGAACAGATGGAGGACGAGGGCGTGGTCAGCGCCGCCAACCACGTGGGCAAACGCGAAGTGATGGTGCCGGAGCCGCAGTAACCCGCGGCGCGGACCAACGGCGCATTTTTTGCCCCGCCCGGGTGCAATCCGGCGCGGGGCCGCTTATCTGGAGGGTATGAAACAGTTGCGTATCCTGATGGTTCCCGTCCTCTGGGCGGCGATGGCGATGCCGGCGGCGGCGGAGAAGCTCTCGCTGGGTGAGATATCGTCCTATCTCAACGGCCTACGGACCGCAGAAGGGCAATTCACGCAGGTGAACGAGGATGGCTCGATCAGCACCGGGCGCATCCTGCTCAAGCGCCCCGGGCGCGTGCGGTTCGAGTATGACCGGCCCGAGGAGGCGCTGGTAGTGGCCGATGGCGACACCGTGGGCATCGTCGATCCGCGCTCGAACGAGCGGCAGGGCTATCCGCTGAATCGCACCCCGCTCAAGATCATCCTGGCGCGCAATGTCGATCTCACGCGCGAGCGCATGGTCGTGGCGCACACGAGCGATGGAGTGACGACGACGGTGCGCGCGCAGGATCCAGATCACCCGGAATATGGTAGCATCGACCTCGTCTTTACCGCCGACCCGGTGGAGCTGCGCCAATGGATCATCAATGACGCCAATGGCAGCAGCACCACGGTTATCCTTGGCGAATTGCGGCGCGACGTGCGCCTTGCGGACGAGAATTTCGTCATTCCGGGTACCGAGCCGACCCGGATCGACCGCTGATCCGCCCCGGGCGCGCTCTCATACGAGGCCGCGGCCGATGCGGCAGGACGACAGCTGCGCGCGGTAGCGCCGGGCCCGCGCGTCGACCTCGGCTGCGACGCGCAGGAGCCACGGCTTGGAATTGTGGTTGCCGCGGGAAAACCCGGTGCGCCCCTCATGATAGGCAAGATACTGGCTGCGCGCGTCGGCGCGCGAAATCCCCAGCCGATCGGAGGACTCGGCCATGTACCAGCCGATGAAATCCGCCGAATCGAAAATATCCGTGCGCCGCGCGCCCCAGCGCCCGGCGTCGCTCTTGTATTCCTCCCACGTCCCGTCGAGCGCCTGACTGTAGCCATAGGCGGAACTGATCCGGCCCCGGGGGATCACGCCGAGCGTCCAGCGATAGGGCGTGCGCGCGTCGCTGATGAACTTGCTCTCCTGGTAGATCGTCGCCATCTGCACATTGGCGGGGATTCCCCATTTGCGCGCCGACGCCTGGAAGGCGCGGGCATATTCGGGCCGCTCGTTCAGGATGGCGCAGGCATTGTCGAGATTACGCGGTGCCTCGCCGTACCCGCCGCCACAGGACGCCAGCATCAAGAGCGCCAGGAGCGCACCGAAAATCCTGCTCATCTGCCTCTCGCTTTCGTTTTGGTATTTTTGCGCGAGTGTAGCCGATTTGCGGATGCGGGGGAATCCCGAATTCCCCCGTGCCTGCGACCCCGGGTGGCGCCGGGCCTGTCTCACGGCTGTTCACAGACTGTTTCCGGCTCGTTTCGGCACATGGTTGGACAAAGCCCGCTTGCAGCGGTAAAAATCTGTGTTAGGGCAATGCCGATGATCAAGACTCAAGCGAAATACGCGCTCGGACAGGTGGTCCGGCACAAGAAGCATCCTTTTCGGGGGGTGATCTTTGACGTGGATCCGGAATTCTCGAACACCGAGGAATGGTATGCCGCCATCCCCGAGGATAGCCGCCCGTCGCGCGCGCAGCCGTTCTACCACCTGCTGGCCGAGAACGATCAGAGCTATTACGTGGCGTATGTGAGCGAGCAGAACCTCGTCGCCGACTATTCCGGCGAGCCGGTGGACCATCCCGACATCCCCGACCTGTTCGGGCCGTTCGAGGACGGGTACTATCCGCTGCATTTCCAGCTGAACTGAGGCGCGGGCGGCATCTCTGCCCTGCCGTTCAGTATCCCAGCGCGCAGCCATCCTTTCGCGCGTCGCTGCCGCCCTCGAGCACGCCGCTCTCGTGGATGCGGATCGCCTGCGCCCCGCCGAGGGGATCGCGCGGGACGATGACCTCGTGCCCGAGATCGGCGAGCGCCTGCGCCACGCCCGGTGCGTGGCCGCGCTCGAGCTTGAGCCCGGTGGGATCGGCAAAGGCGCGCGGCGCGTCGATGGCGGTTTGCACATCCATACCGAAATCCACCAGGTTCGAGACGAGCCGCGCGTGGCCCGCGGGCTGATAGCCGCCGCCCATCACGCCGAAAGGCATGGTCACGCGCCCGTTTTCCGCGAGCATCCCCGGGATGATCGTGTGCATCGGCCGCTTGCCGCCCGCCATCTCGTTGGGGTGGCCGGCCTCGAGCGAGAAACCTGCCCCGCGGTTTTGCAGCAGGATGCCGAATTTTTCCGACGCGATGCCGGACCCGAAGCCGTGGAAGATCGAGTAGATGAAAGACACCGCCATCCGGTCGCGATCGACCACGGTGATGTAGATGGTGTCGCGGTGTACCGCCTCGGTCAGCGGCGCGGCGGCGGGCATGGCGCGGCGCGGGTCGATCAGCGCGGCGAGGCGCGCGGCGGTCTCGGGGGCGAGCATGTGGTCAAGCCGCGCGGTATGACCGGGATCGGCGATGAACCGGTTGCGTGCGTCATAGGCGAGCTTGGTGGCCTCGGCCTCGATATGGATGCGCTCTGCACTAGCCGGATCCATCGCCGCGATGTCGAAATGGCGCAGGATGTTGAGCAACAGGATCGCCGTCGCGCCCTGCCCGTTGGGCGGGTGCTCGACCAGCGTGGTGCTCTTGTAATCACCGCTCACGGGGTCGGTATAATCGCTCTCGGCTGCGGCGAAATCTTCTGGCGTGTGGACCCCGTCCAGCGCGTGGAGCGCGGCGAGCATATCCTCGGCCACCTCTCCCTCGTAGAAGGCGGCGCGCCCGTCGCGGGCGATGCGGCGCAGCACCTCGGCCTGACCCGGTGCGCGGAAGATGTCGCCGGTGGCCAGCGGTTGTCCGGCTTTCATGTAATGCGTGATCGCGTGCCCCTGAAGCGCGTTGCCCGCCACCGGCCAGTCAAAGGCCACGCGCGGCGCGACCGGCACACCCTCGTCGGCATAGCGGATCGCGGGGGCGAGCAGGGTGTCGAGCCCGAGACGCCCGTGATCCGCGCTCAGCCGGCAGAACGCGTCGATGGCGCAGGGAACGGTGACGGCATGGGGGCTATGGAGCGGCACGCTGGTGCTGCCTTGGGCGCGCAGCGCGGCGGCCGAGGCGGCGGCGGGCGCGCGCCCGGAGCC
>JADQCC010000021.1 GCA_016278295.1 Roseovarius sp.
TCGGCGCGGCCCATGCAGATGTATGACGAGGACATCGTCACGCTGATGCGCAAGGCGGTGAGGCCAAACGGGTCGAGCTATCTCGAAGAGGCGCGGTTCGAGTCTTCGGCCTGGGAAGACATCGGCAAGCCTGAGTTCGCACGGCTTTGGGATGCCGAGGCAGCGTCCCTGCCAAAAACCACCACGACCAAGCTCTACCTGCTGACCGGGCTCTTGTTGGCGATCTGGAAGGACATCCCGACCACGAATGAACGCATCTACAGGGTCACGCCAGACGGGGCGACGGCGATGATCGGGCGCACGCTGAGCGAGGAAGGTGCGGCCGCGCTGCGCACCCGCTTCCTCGTCTCCAACCCGCAAACGCAGCATGAGATGCTGACCGCTGTCCTCGGCACCACCGCGCCGGTCGATCTGGGCCGGGGTCTGACCCTGACCCGTCGCCGTGTCGCAGGAGAGGTGCGTCTCGAGCTGGGCGGCGCCGACAGGGGCATGATCGACGGCCTCAAGGCCCTCGGCTGCTTTACCGAGATCATCGCCTTCCAGCTGCGGGTGTTCCTGCCGCATGGGGACGGGATCGACACGGGAAGCATTCTGGCCCGGATCGTGGGGCAGCGAGGCGCTAGAGCGGCAGAACAAGCCGCCTGAAAAGTCAAAGCGGGCTTCCGGTCCGGCGTCGCGGATCGGGATTTGGCCGGTCTGCGCTTTCCGGGCGCGCGCTGACCATTGTCTCGCCCGGCCCCCCAAATTCAGACAAGAGGACAGACCCATGACCAATCCTCAGATCGACTATGCCGCAATGGCGGCTCAGTGGCGCGCGGAGCGCGAAACCACCCTGAAGGCGACCCGAGCCGAGCTGATCGCGCAATTGTGCGCACTTGGCATCAGCGAGGTCACCGCTGAATACGAAGGCTATGGCGACTCCGGCAATGTCGAGGATGTGACGGTGCAGCCTGCGGAGGTCAAACTGCCGGAAGCGCTTGTCACCGCAGTGGGCGATTTCGCCTGGTCGCTCGCCTATCACCATCACCCGGGGTTCGAGAACAACGAGGGCGGCTATGGCACGCTGACCTGGAACATCGCAGCCGACAGCATTACGCTCGATCATGCGGATCGCTATGTCAAATGCTCGCACAGCTATGACGAGGATCTTTGAGATGGCCCATCCGCTTCATCATGCTGAAAGCTCTGCCCGGAAATTCGGCGGGGTGCCGTCTGACTATCAGGCTGTGCACGATTGGTTCGATGTTATCCCGACAATCAAGCTGTTTTTGTTCTCCTGGCGGGGGTTTGTCGTGGTTGTCCATAGGAGGGCCCCCGCCGCCCGCGTAGCGCGGATACGCGCGCAGCGGAGCGGGCGGCGGGGAGGTACCTGTGGGCTACCGCGACATTTTCAGTGCCGCTTCGACTGTCTCTCCAACTTCCTGTGCCGCGTCTGCGACTGGCTCGCCCAGTTCGACGAGAAGCTGTTCGATGCGGAAGGCTATTCCTGAATGCCGCTCGATCTCTCGTGTCCAACCCCGGCAACGCGCATCCTCTGTCAGATTAAGTTCGAGGCGATGGCGCGCCCGCAGTCTCGGTGCATAGGAGCGGGTGGTGACGAATTTGGCGCAGTTCAGGTAAAGGTCGCATTCACAGGGTCCCTCTTCCGGCAGCCGCAGACAATGGCCGAGTTCGAGCTCGGTCTTCAGGAAGTTGCACTTCAGCCAATCGACCGTGCTCTGTGGAAGGCGTTGATTGCGGATGATCTCGGCCGCAGGTCCGGCGATCGGCGCATCGGGTTTCAACACGGCTTGATAGTCAGCGAGCACCGCTTCATCGCTGACACGGATATAGACCATCGACATATGCGGGCTTTGGTGCCCTAGCACGTCCATGATCGTCTGCATCCGCGCCCCGCCTTCGGCGAGTTCCGTGCCGACCGTGTGGCGGAAGCGATGCGCCGAGATGAGATTTTGCCCTTTTCCATCGACCAGACCAAGTTTTTGAGAGATGTCTTTGAGCGGATAGTTGAACAGGTAGTCGGGCGAGATTGCGACACCACGGCGGTAGAAGAGCAACTTGACGTGTTGTCCGGTTCTGGCATCCGGGACCGGGCGTTCGTCCGACTTTGCGCGCAGGTCTATGACCTTGCGAAGAGATTCAGCAGCCTCAGGGTGAAGCGGCACAAGCCGCTCCCTGTAGGTCTTTCCGGCCGGAATGCGCAGCCGTGGCGTTCCGTCAGGATAGGCGTCCAGACAGTCGACGGGCAACCTTGCGATCTCTGTCCGACGGGCGCCGGACCATCGCGCGGTCAGGATTGCGGCGCGCTGGAAATCGCAGGGAAGCTTGCGGACCTCTTCCATGAGTGGTCCGAGCTGCTCGGCGGGGATATACCGGGGCAGGCGCTGTGGAAGGCGGGGAAGGTCACGTGTGTTCAGAACCGGTCGCGTCGGGAAATCTGGCCATTCCCAGGCTGCGCCCTCGCTGAGGAATTGCGCAACATGAAGCGCACGGGATCTCTGGGCGGTAATCGACAATGTACGCTTGGTTCTGGCGCCGACTTGGCTTCTAAGATCGATCAGGAAGGCAGTCATCACCTCGGACGTGACATCAGCGAACTTCTCAATTTTTGGATCTTGGCGAACCAGGAAGTCGACAAAGCGGCGGAGCGACACGGCGCAGTGGTCGACCGTCACCCTGGAAAGGCTGGTGCGCTTGATCTCCAGCCAGCGCTCGATGAAAATACCCATATCCGGCCTCGGATAGACATAAGGCCTCCGCTTGTCGGCGGTCATGCGTGGTCGCGCGATGCCGTTGCCGAGGTGGTGCAGGACAAGCTGTGTCTGTCGGACATAGCGGTGCCAGAAATGGGCGGTCGTCTTGGCCTTCTGCGGGTCATAGCCATGGAAGCGCTTCATCAGGGAAGACGCCGCATATGCAGAAATTGCATCGTTCAACACGTCAAGGTCGTTGGAGGTGATCAGTTCAGGCGAACGCATGCCGGTATGAAGCGCGATGCGAGAAACCACCCAGGTGGTCGACCCCTGTGGCGTCGTCTGGTGATACCCCATCGCTTTCTGGCGCTTGCGGAGATCCGGAATACCCAGATCGATGCCCAGGTAATTTGCGAGTTGGGCGGCATACATGGGCGAAATCGACAGGAGGAACCCATAGTCGAGGCGCAGGCGGTCCGTTAAGGCGAGGTAGTAGAGATATTGCCGCGCCCAGAACGAGGCGGGGTGTTCAGGTGTGAAGGCGGATGTTCCGTGAAGTCGCCCGAGCCGAACCTCAAGCGGTTGTTCGCACCAAAGAGCGAGATCGGGAAAGGCGACGACGAACTCTCGACGTTGAGCGACATAACGGTTCTTCATATAGCGGGTCATGTCGAGGCTGCGGATGAATGTGCGATATTCCTCCTCCTCGCAGTGCGACGGTGAGATATCAGTCGGGAAGGTTTGCAGGGCAGTCGGTGGTGGAGTCGTCATGGCTTTAGCCCCATTGCACGGCTGTACTCGGCGAGCACTGTGGCGTCGGACACGCGGGTGTAGATACGTGTTGATTCCGGTGATGCATGCCCGAGCCGGCGCTGGAGAGTCAGCTCTCGCATGCCTGCTTCCCACATGCGGGTGGCGTGGGTATGCCGCAGCGCATGCGGTGTGACGCCGGGAGATTTGATCCCGGCGCGCTCCGCCGCTCGCGCGAAGGCTTTTGCCAACGCGGCATAGGACAAGGGCTCAGATCGCCTCGTGCCGTTTCCGCCGACCAGAAAGATGAACGGCGTGTCTGTCTCGCGGGGACGGTCGCGCATAACATAGCCGCTGATGGTATCGAGGGCCTGCCCGTCATGCAGGTCGACGACACGCTCGACGCGGGACTTTCCGCGTGCCCCTTTCGGGTGGTCATCGCGACATCGGACGGTCACGCGCCGCCGTCCATAGGCGATATCCTCGAGATGCAGGCTGAGCGCCTCACCCGGCCGCAGGCCGCCATGAAGCATCAGGAGCACGAGGGCGCGATCGCGCAGGCAGGTCAGCTCGGCTAGGAGACGTTCGATTTGGTCGTCATTCATCGGACGAGGCAGGCGGTGAACGCTGCGGACACGGATTACGCGCACGCTCGCTGAGCGACGGGAAATGCCTTCAAAGAACGGTCGGTGCCGATCGGTGACCGAAGGCTTGTTGATACTCTTGCTGACCCGCATCGGGTTTGGCGGGGTCAGCGTCCCTGCGATGATCGCCCAGTCGCAAAACGACGACATTGCGGCCAGTGCTCGATTGACCGTTGCCGGTGACAGCCGATCCGGGCCAGGCGCAGTTGCGGACCGGCCGGGGCGCATATCGATCCGGTCGTGCAGGTAAGCGATCAAATCGACGGCATTCGCGATGTTGAAGCCCTGCCACTCGAGCCCTCGGGCTTCGAAGAACTCCCACACGCGCCGCAGGTCGTAGGCGTAGGAGCGAATGGTGTTCGGGGATGACCCTCGAGCGTCGAGATAACGGAGGAAATCGTGAATCGGTTCAACGGAGTTGCCTGCATCATCGCGGACAAAATAGCGAGGGACAGTCCCCTCTCGAGCTCTGGTGACTTGCATAATCTGCCCTCGGAAAAAGGTGAAAACTTCAGCCTTGGAGGTGAAATCGCAAGTGTCCAGATAATTGACGCCTCGAAAGAGCACCTCGCGCTCTTCACGCACAGAGCCTTGCGCCATCATGCCCTTGGCCTGTTTGAGGCCGAACGTGTCTTCGGCCTGACCCTGACCAATAGCGCTGGTCGAGAAATCCCCGTGCGCTGGATCGGCGAGCAGCATATCCGTGAAGACTGCCAGGGCCGCATTTCGAGCATGGCGGACTGGCTGCGACGGATACAGCCCGAGCCATGGATGGCCAATGGTCATATCGACGGCAATGTCGACATCAACCCCTGCGACGACCCAAGGGTTGCCTGGGCCTCCGAAGTCGCCGCCGGACGAACGGTTCTTGGCCTGAAAGATTGGATGGCGGCGCGCGCGACGCAAGCCACGCAAAGCGCCTGACGGCTCTCGGCCGTTTGCCAAACGAATGCTGCATGGAATCCCGGTCGGAAGATCGGGCTTCTTGCGTCGTTTCCCCACCATTCTTCTTGAGGAGGATCACTTGACACTCGATGAAATCAAGGCGGCCGTCGATGCCGGCCAGACCGTGCACTGGGCCAATACCGGCTACGTTGTCCACAAGGACCGGCTCGGTCAGTACCTCATCA
>JADQCC010000312.1 GCA_016278295.1 Roseovarius sp.
GGCAACCGGCTGCGCAAGGCGCTGCGGCTGGAGCCTGCCAAGCTCGCGCTGGCGATGGAGTTTGCCCGCGCCGCGCCCGACCTGCCCGCGGCGCTCAAGGCCCTGCCGGTGCCGCTCAGGGGCCCCCGCCCGATGGATCAGGCGATTTCCACCGCCGGGGGCCTGCGATTCGACGCGCTCGACGCTGGCCTCATGCTGCGCGCCCGCCCCGGCACCTTCGCCGCCGGCGAGATGCTCGACTGGGAGGCGCCCACCGGCGGCTACCTGCTGACCGCCTGCCTCGCCACCGGGCTGTGGGCGGGCCGCCACGCCGCGCGACATGCTCAGGGCAGGGCGGCGGCGCGCTGAAACGCGGGCCGCGCCATCATCGTCTCAAGGTATGCCGCCAGCCGCGCGGGCGGCGCGGGAAACCCCGCCTTGCCCGCCCACATCAGGCAATGCGCCAGCAGGATATCGGCGATGGTCATCGTCTCGCCCTGCAGGAACGGCCCGGCGAGCGCTGCCTCCAGCCCCTTGATATTGCGCTCGTATTCCCACTTGAGCGAGTCCTTGACCGCCGCCACCCGGTGCTCTTCGGGCAGCACGAAGGAATGCCGCGCCGCGGTCCACAATAGCGCGTCCACCTCGTCGAGCACGCGGTGCGTGAGCGCGTCCTGCGCGGCGCGCTCATGGCTGCCGGGGGCATGGGCCAACTGCCCGTGCCGGTCGGCGAGAAAGGTCATGATCGCGGTGGAATCGGTCAGCACCCGCTCGCCATCGCGCAGCGCCGGTATCTTGCCCGAGGGATTGACCGCCAGCGCCTCGCCCGAGCGCGGCGCGACGGGCAGGTGGGTGTAATCCAGCCCCATCTCCTCCAGCAGCCACAGCACGCGAAAAGCCCGGCTCGCCCGCGATCCGATGACGTCATACATGGTGGTGCCCCCGCTTGATCCGTTGCCGCGGCAGCATTGCGCAAAGGGCGGGCCGTGGCAACGGCATGTGGGGGAATGAGGGTCCGGCCGGGCGGGGCGGGTTTGGTCTATACCTGCCGTTCGGTGCTTGGCCCCCGCGCGGAATCGAGGCGCGGCACGCGCCGCCGCGCAGCGCCCGACCGCCCCTCGGGCGGGCGCTCTTGCAACGTCCGGGCCCGCACAATCGTTGAAGTGCCTTGCACCATAAAGCGCGGACCACAACCGTTTGCGCGCCCACCCACGGTCGGGCGCTGCGCGGCTGATCCTCCAGCTACGCCTCGGGGCTCTCCCGGTCCCGGATATCCACACTTTCACCCATCACCCAGAACCCTGCCCCGCCCGCCTCACCGCGCCGCCAGCATCGCCAGCCGTATCAGCGCCCGCTCCACCAGCGCCATCTCGGGCGCGCGCTGCCCCGCCGAGCGCAGCGTCAGGTCGGTCTCGGTCAGGATCGTCAGCGCCTGTTCCAGCTTTGGCGCGCCCCAGTTTTGCGCCTGCCGCAGCATCCGGTCGCGGCGGGGGCCAAAGACCGGCGGGCGCAGGCGGGCGATGCCCTTGGCCGCCCCGCCGGGGTCGGCGGCGGCGGTGTAGAGGGCGCGGAAATGGCGCGCGGCCCCGATGCACAGCCCCACCGGCTGCACCCCCTGCGCCTTGAGCCGTCGCAGCACCGGGCCGATCTCGGGGGCGCGACCCTCGGCCACGACATCGAGGATGTCATCGAGATCGGCCTCGGTCGAGGCGGGGGCGCAGGCGGCGATATCCCCGGCCGACAGGGGCGCGTCGTCGCCCAGTTTATAGAGCGCGAGTTTCTCCATCGTCTGCCGGAAATCGCCGGGATCGAGCGTGCGGGCAAGCGCCGCGAGGTCCGCCATTACCGGCCCGGGAATGTCGCTCAGCCCGGCGCGGGCCAGCACCGCCTCGATCTCGTCGCGCGAGGGCGGATCGTCATAAATTCCAACGGCATAGGCGTTGCGATGCGCCTCGAACGCCTTGCGCAGCTTCGACGTGGCCTTGAGCTGCCCGGCGGTGACGACGATCTGCGCATCGCCCTCGGCCCAGTCGGCAAGGGCCGCGACGACCGGGTCGGCGACGCTGTCATTCGCGTCCTCCACCAGCACCGCGCGCGCACCGGGAAAGAACCCTTGCGCCTTGACCGCATCGAGGAGCATGGCCCGGTCGCGCCGCAGGTCGGCGGCGGCGAGGCGGGCGAGCCGCATCTCTTCCTCGGCGCCGGGACCAAGCAGCGCGGCGATCATCTCCTGCCGCCTGAGCGCCACCCGCATGGCATCCGGGCCGTAGATCAGCAGCCCCGTGCGCTGCGGCTCGGGCCGGGCGAAATATCGGGCGGCCTCGCGCGTGCCGAGCTTCATCGCGAGCGGCTGGCCGCCGCGGCGGCGAGGCGGGTGAGCATCTGGTCGGCGAGCATCTGCATCAGCCTCGCTTCGGCGTCACGCGCGGCGGCGCGGGTGACGATCGGCGTGTCGAAGGTGGAATACCCCGTGAAATTCGTGACTTTGCCGTTATCGACCTTCTCGCCGGACTTCAGATCGGTGAGCGTGTAATGCACCGTACCGATGAGATTGGCGCGCGCGGCGACGTTGCTGCGGTCGATGGCGATGGCCTCCGAGCGCAGGGCGATCACCGGGCGAAGCTCGTAGCGGGGCGTCTCGGGCCGTCCCAGACGCGCCTCTATCTCGCTGGTCAGCAGGAACCCCGCGCGGCCCTGGGGGGCCGTGACGCGAACCTGCCCCATCAGCGCGTCGCCGCCACCGCCGGGCCCGTAGACCGGCGCAAAGCCGCAGCCCGCCAGCGCGGCGAGACCCGACAACAGGAACAGGCGGCGGTCAGATGACGACATTCACGATCCGTCCGGGGACGACGATGACCTTCTTGGGCGCCGCCCCCTCCAGCGCCCTTTGCACAGCATCATGCGCGAGCGCCGCCTTTTCAACCTCGGATTTCTGCATGTCGCGGGGCACCGCGATCTCGGCCCGGCGCTTGCCGTTGATCTGGATCGGCAGCGTCACCGTGTCGTCGATCAGCATCGCCGGATCGGCCTCGGGCCAGGCGGCGGTCGCCACCAGCCCCTCGCCGCCCAGCATGGCCCACACGTCCTCGGCCAGGTGCGGCGTCATCGGCGACATAAGCTGCGCCAGCGTCAGCGCCGCCTCGGTCTTTGCTGCCTGCCCCGCCTGCGATTTCGCCAGCGTGGCGGTAAAGGCATAGAGCCGCGCGATGGCCGCGTTAAAGCCAAAGGATTCCACGCCCTTGGTGACCTCGTCGATGGTCTTGTGCATCTCGCGCAGGAGCGCGGTATCGGCCTCGGGGGCCGGGTCCGTGGGGGTCTCTGCGATTTCGGCGGACAGCCGCCAGACACGGGCGAGGTGGCGATGCGCGGCCTCGGCGCCCGAGGCCGTCCACTCCACGTCCCGCTCCGGCGGGCTGTCGCTGAGCACGAACCAGCGCGCGGTATCGGCGCCGTATTGCGCGATGATGGTCGAGGGATCGACGACGTTCTTCTTGGATTTCGACATCTTGGCGGAGGGGACGATCTCTACCTCGGTGCCGTCGGCGAGGCGGCCCTCGCTCACCTCTTCTGGCAGGTGATAGACGGGCCGCCCGCGCGCATCCCGCGTCTGATAAATCTCGTGCGTCACCATTCCTTGGGTAAACAGCGCGTCGAACGGCTCGATGGCGCTCGCCGGCAGGTGCCCGCAGATGTGCATCGCGCGGGCGAAGAAGCGCGAATAGAGCAGATGCAGGATCGCATGCTCGATGCCGCCGATATACTGGTCCACGTTCATCCAGTACTCGGCCTCGGCCATGTCGGTGGGCGTCTCCGCACGGGGGGCGGTGAAGCGGGCGTAATACCAGCTCGAATCGACAAACGTATCCATCGTGTCGGTCTCGCACCGGGCGGGTGCGCCGCAGGCGGGGCAGGGGCATTTCGCCCATGTCGGGTGCCGGTCGAGCGGGTTGCCGGGGATGGAAAAGTCAATCGGCGTGCCGCCCTCGTCATAGGGCAGTTGCACGGGCAGGTTCTCTTTCCTTTCCGGCACCACGCCGCAGGCGTCGCAATGCACCACCGGGATCGGGCAGCCCCAGTAACGCTGCCGCGAGAGGCCCCAGTCCCGCAGGCGGAACTTGACCTGCGCGGCGCCCAGACCCTGCGCCTCGAACCAGTCGATGGTGGCGTCGATCCCCTCCTGGCTTGTCACCTCGCCCACGCCCGCGAAATGGTCGATATAGACCACCTTCTCGGATTTGGCGGGCACCAGCGCCTCGGTCCCGACCTCGCGCTCGTCGCCCGGCATGTGGAACGCGTTGCGCACCTCCAGCCCGTATTTGCGCGCGAAATCCAGATCGCGCTGGTCATGCGCCGGACAACCGAACACCGCGCCCGTGCCGTATTCCATCATGACGAAATTGCCGACCCACACCGGCAATTCACGATCGGGCCAGACCGGGTGGCGCACCGTTATACCGGTGTCGATCCCTTTCTTTTCGGCCTTCTCCATCGCCGCTTCGGTGGTGTCCATCTTGCGCGTTTCGGCAACGAACGCGGCCAGTTCCGGGTTGGTCTCGGCCAGCGCGCGCGAGACCGGATGTTCGGGCGAGATGGCGATAAAGCTCGCGCCGCGCATGGTGTCGGGACGGGTCGAGTAGCACAGGATCGGATCGCCGCCATCGGTGCGATGAAACGGAATCTCGATCCCCCGCGACCGCCCGATCCAGTTCTCCTGCATGGTGCGGACCTTGGCGGGCCAGTCGTCGAGCGTATCGAGCGCCTCCAGCAATTCCCCCGCGAAATCCGAGATGTGAAAGAACCACTGCGTCAGTTCGCGCCGCTCCACCTCGGCGCCCGAGCGCCAGCCCTTGCCGTCGATCACCTGCTCGTTGGCGAGCACGGTCATATCCACCGGATCCCAGTTCACCACCGCGTTCTTGCGGTAGACGAGGCCCTTCTCCAGGAAATCCAGGAACAGCGCCTGCTGCTGGCCGTAATATTCCGGGTCGCAGGTGGCAAACTCGCGGCTCCAGTCGATCGACAGGCCAAGGGGCCTCATCTGGTCGCGCATGGTGGCGATGTTGCCGTAGGTCCAATCCTTGGGATGACCGCCGCTCGCCATCGCCGCGTTCTCGGCGGGCATGCCAAAGGCGTCCCAGCCCATCGGGTGCAGCACGTTGTGGCCCGTCGCGATCTTGTAGCGCGCCACCACGTCGCCCATCGTGTAGTTGCGCACATGGCCCATGTGG
>JADQCC010000097.1 GCA_016278295.1 Roseovarius sp.
CGAGCCGTTTTCGGCGCTCGACGCGGGCACCCGCGCGCGGATGCAGGAGCTGGGCGCACAGCATCTCTCGGGGCGCACCGTGCTGCTCGTCACCCATGACCCGGGCGAGGCCGCCCGCCTCGGCCATGCCATCCACATCCTCGGGGCCGATGGGCTCGAAACCGTCGCGCCGCCCGCGGCCCCCGTGCCCCGGCCCGTGGACGATTTCGAAACGCTCGCCGTGCAGGGCCGCCTGCTCGCCCGGCTGCGCAGCACAGGGGCAACATGAGCCGTCTCATCCCCATCGCCGCCTCCACCGCGCTGGCGCTCGCGCTCTGGCAGGCGCTGGTGGTGCTGGCCTCGCTGCCGCCCTTCATCCTGCCGGGGCCGGGCCGCGTGGCCGAGACGCTGTGGTTGAGCCGCGCGCTGATCGCCGGGCACGCGGGCATCACCGTGGCCGAGGTGCTGATCGGGCTGGCGCTGGGGGCGATATTGGGCGGGCTCTCGGCCATCGGCCTCGCCGCCTCGCCGCTGGCGCGCGGGCTGATCCGCCCGATGATGGTGTTCAGCCAGGCGATCCCGGTCTTTGCCCTCGCGCCGATCCTGACGCTGTGGCTGGGCTATGGCCTCTGGTCCAAGATCGCCATGGCGCTGCTGATCATCTACTTCCCGGTCACGTCGTCGTTTTTCGACGCGCTGATGCGCACGCCGCAGCCCTGGCTCGACCTCGGGCGCGTGATGGGGGGCTCGCCCGCGCGGCTGATGTGGCATATCCGCGTGCCCGCCGCATGGCCCGGCTTTGCCTCCGGCCTGCGCCTCGCCGCCGTCTACGCCCCCATCGGCGCGATCATCGGCGAATGGGTGGGCGCGTCCAAGGGGCTCGGCTACCTGATGCTGCTGGCCAATGGCCGCGCCAAGATCGACCTGATGTTCGCCGCCCTCATCGTGCTGGCGGTGTTCACCCTGCTCCTGCACCGCGCCGTGGACGCCGCCTGCCGCCGCTGGCTGGACGGGACGGCGGCGGGGTGATCTCCCTCGCCTGAAGCTGTCGTTGCGGCATCCGGGCGATGAGCCGCGCGGGAAAAGAGAGGCGAATGGCGGGAAAGACCATAGCGCGCCCTCGTGCCCTCCTTTCCCGCTACCGCCTGATCTCGAAATGCGTACCTTCCTCCGGCGCCGTCTCCTGCACCGTCACCTCGCGCACCACCGCCGCGGGCGGCCCCTTGTGCAGCGCGGCGAGCATCGCGTCCACGTCGCGCGCCGGGCCCTCCAGATGCGCGCGCACGGCCCCGTCGGCCTCGTTGCGCACCCAGCCCGACAGGCCGCGCCCCTGCGCCTCCACCTGTGTCCAGGCGCGAAAGCTCACCCCCTGCACCCGGCCTCCCACACGTACCCCGACTGCCTTGATCCCAGACATGTTGGCCTCCCTTTCCAGCACCGCCATCCTAGCACGATCCGCCTTGACCGGGCACCACTTCCCCGCCATATGCCACAGCCATGACACCGCTCTCGCAGATCCGCAATTTCTCCATCGTGGCGCATATCGACCACGGCAAATCCACGCTTGCCGACCGGCTGATCCAGATGACGGATACCGTCGCCGAGCGGGACATGAAGGAGCAGTTGCTCGACTCTATGGATATCGAGCGCGAGCGCGGCATCACCATCAAGGCCAACACCGTCCGCATCGACTACACCGCCGATGACGGCCAGCAATACGTGCTCAACCTCATCGACACGCCCGGCCATGTCGATTTCTCATACGAGGTGTCGCGCTCGATGCGCGCGGTCGAGGGCTCGCTTCTGGTGGTGGACAGCACGCAAGGGGTCGAGGCGCAAACGCTGGCCAATGTCTACCAGGCGATCGACGCCAATCACGAGCTTGTGCCGGTGCTCAACAAGATCGACCTGCCCGCCTCCGATCTCGACCGCACCGCGCAGCAGATCGAAGAGGTGATCGGCATCGACGCCTCCGGCGCGATCCCCGTCTCGGCCAAGACCGGCGAGGGCATCCGCGAGACGCTCGAGGCGATCATCGCCCACCTGCCGCCACCCACAGGCGACGCCGACGCCCCGCTGAAGGCGATGCTGGTGGACAGCAAGTACGACCTCTATCTCGGCGTCGTCGTGCTCGTGCGGATCATGGACGGCGCCCTGCGCAAGGGCGACCGCATCCGCATGATGCAGACCGGCGCCACCTACAATGTCGAGCGCATCGGCGTGTTCCGCCCGGCGATGACGGTGGTGGACGCATTGGGCCCGGGCGAGATCGGCTTCATCACCGCCTCGATCAAGCAGGTCCGCGACACCCGCGTGGGCGACACGATCACCCACGAGAAACGCCCCTGCGCCAAGGCCCTGCCGGGCTTCAAACCCTCGGTGCCGGTGGTGTTCTGCGGCCTCTTTCCGGTGGATTCCGCGCAGTTCGACGATCTGCGCGACGCCATCGAGAAACTCGCCCTCAACGACGCCTCCTTCAGCTACGAGATGGAAAGTTCCGCCGCCTTGGGCTTCGGCTTTCGCTGCGGGTTTCTCGGGCTCCTGCACCTCGAGGTGATCCGCGACCGGATCGAGCGCGAATACGATATCGAGCTGATCACCACCGCGCCGTCGGTGATCTATCACCTCTACATGAAGGACGGCGAGCGGGTAAACCTGCACAACCCCGCCGACATGCCCGATCCTTCGCTCATCGACCGGATCGAGGAGCCGCGCATCAAGGCCACGATCCTCGTGCCCGACGAATATCTCGGCGACGTGCTCAAGCTCTGCCAGGACCGTCGCGGCCTGCAACTCGACCTCACCTACGCGGGCAGCCGCGCGATGGTGGTCTATGACCTGCCATTGAACGAGGTGGTGTTCGACTTCTACGACCGGCTCAAATCGGTGACCAAGGGCTATGCCTCGTTCGATTATCAGCTCGAAGGCTACCGCGAGGACCGGCTGGTAAAGATGCAGGTCCTCGTCAATGACGAGCCGGTGGACGCGCTGTCGATGATGGTCCACCGCGACCGGGCGGAGATGCGCGGTCGCGCGATGTGCGAGAAACTGAAGGACCTGATCCCCCGCCACATGTTCAAGATTCCGATCCAGGCGGCCATCGGCGGCAAGGTCATCGCCCGCGAGACGCTGTCGGCGCTGCGCAAGGACGTGACGGCGAAATGCTACGGCGGGGATGCGACACGCAAGAAGAAGCTGTTGGAGAAGCAGAAGGCCGGCAAGAAGAAAATGCGCCAGTTCGGCCGCGTGGAAATCCCGCAGGAGGCATTCATCTCGGCGCTCAAGATGGATGGGTAGGCGCGCATGACCGGATTTGTCACAACCGCCGCGCAACGATTGCGTCTGCGATAACGTGCGACACACTCCAACTCCTTGATTCCGCATGTTCAAGGAGCTCAAAACCGGTTCCCGCTTTTGAGCGATACGCTCTATTGCGATGTTGAACGGTGAGCTCAGGCTCGGCCAAATGCTTTGCTCCACGATGCCGTCCGCATATGCACGGCGTGCCGGGGCAGGATATTGATCCGGCGTGTTGGATGTCACCCAGAACTGACCCAGCATTGTCATCGAGAATTGACCCGCCCGTTTGTTATGTCTGCTGGTTCATAACGTGGTCAATGGCGCTGTCTCCTTCCGTTTC
This sequence comes from Roseovarius sp., assembly GCA_016278295.1. GTDB lineage: Bacteria > Pseudomonadota > Alphaproteobacteria > Rhodobacterales > Rhodobacteraceae > Roseovarius. Next base: position 3,620 of record JADQCC010000097.1, read on the forward strand.
TTTTTCGCTGTCTCGGAGCTGGCTTTGAAGCGGTAGCTGTCGTTTCCAGTCTCGAGGATGTGGCAGCGGTGGGTGAGCCGATCGAGGAGTGCCGTGGTCATCTTTGCATCACCGAAGACGCTGGCCCACTCGCTGAAGCTCAGGTTGGTCGTCCGCCCATAGCGCGGAATCAGTCCGTTTCGACCGGCAAGTCGGCATCGATCCAATCCGCCTTGCCCTCATGGTAATCGCGGACCCTGTGGTAGCCCAACTCCACGAGCCGTTCGGCCGCGAGCCGCGAGCGCTTGCAGGGTCCGTTGGCGCAATAGACGACAACCTCGGTGTCACGGTCCGGGATTCGCCTGGGCGCGTCGTCGATGATGTCGTCGGACGGGATGTTGATGGCGCCCGGCAGATGGCCTTTGCGGTAGGCGGCTTCCGGCAAGGTGTCCAGGAGGACGAACGCATCACCGCGATCGATCCTGGCCTTGAGCGCCTCTCGTGAAATTAGATCAACCATCGTCTCCTCCAACATCAGTATGTTCAGCCATCTATCGCGCCTGCGCGGCGCTGCCTGAACGCGATCCGGCACAGGCCCCAGAGGAACACGGCGAACAGCAAGTGAGGAACGAGCGAGGCGACGATGAGCTTCGGGCTCACCCCGAAACCGAGGAAGCCCCAGCCGACAACGGGAAAGAACACGACGAGCACGAGAACCCAGAGCCCAACACCGAGCAGCAGGGCGTTGCGGAAGCTGAGGCTGTCGCGGAACAGCGCGACGAAGGCGACGGACCAGAACGTCACGTAGGCGACGTGGAACACCAGACCGACGGGCAGCGGGAGTTGGCGTCCAAGGATCGTCTCCGCGAAGGCGAGCCCGAGCGGCTTGGGCAGCGGCGAGACACCGACCTTCAGAGCCGGCACCATCACCGCGGACAGCAGGATGGCGGTCCCGATGCCAACAGCGATGGCCTTAAGCCATTCTCCGGGCGTGAGATTGTGCAAGCGCATGATCATCTCCTGTTCGGTTTTCTGGTCAGCGTTCCTCGCGGCCAGTCGTGCAGCCCCCGCCAACCCCCAAGGGGGCGCCGGGACATTCCTGGAGGCAGCCTTCCGGCACGGCGGCGCAACAGTCGTCGGCGAGATAGCCCACGATCTCAGCGAGGCGCGCGTAGTCGACCGCGTAGTAAAGGTGCCGTCCCTGCCGCCGGCTGCGGGTCAGCCCGGTGCCCGCCAGCCGGCCAAGATGAAACGACAGGCTGTTGGCCGGCAGACCGAGCCGCTCGCCGATCGTGCCCGCCGACAGCCCGTCCGGTCCGGCCGGGATGAGCAGCCGAAATACCGCGAGCCGTGTCTCGTGCGACAGCGCCTCAAATGTTTTAGCGGCTTGTAATGTTTCCATTGTACAACAATATTTGAATTATTGCCTGAACGATGTCAACAACGCAGCGGCTCATCGAGAACACGACATTGTGACTATGCGTGAGAGCCTCATAGCCGACCGAGCTTCGGCCCCCTCCCGCGGCATCGCAATGTGCCAAGGTGATGTGTGTTGACGGCATCACA
>JADQCC010000121.1 GCA_016278295.1 Roseovarius sp.
CATCTCAACCTGCCGCCGGGCCACTGCGACCGTGCGGCCGCGCCTCTGCTCAGCCTTCCGGGACGGTCATGACCGCCTCGGCCGGCATGTACGCGATCCCGACCCGGCGACGGCAGCGCGCCGGAGCGCGAGCCGAACGCTTTTGGGCCTGGGTCGAGCCGGTTCTCGTCTGGTCTCCGGCGGGGCTGCTACTGATACCGCTCCTCTTTCTCGCGATTGGGTCGTTCACAGCCCGTTGGGACAGTCGGGGCCTTTCGGGTCTCTCGCTCGACGCCTATGCTACGATCTGGTCAACGGCGCAGGGTGAGATCGGCTTCAGCCTGTTTCTCGCCATCGGTGTGAGCACGATCAATCTTTTGCTCGGGGTGCCGCTTGGTGTGCGCCTCGCGCAGGGCGGGCGGCGCGGGCAGGTTCTGGTCAAGGCCATCGTGAGCATGCCGATAGTGCTGCCGCCGATGATCGTGGCGATGGGTCTGGTCCTTGCCTGGCCGCGCTTGATCGGAAGCTGGGAAATCCTTATGCTGGCTCACCTTGTGTGGACCTTTCCGTTTGTGGTCTGGCCGGTGATGACAGCCATGATGGCACTTGATGCGCCGACACTTGCCGCAGCGGCGCGTACGCTCGGCGCGTCTGATTGGGCGATCTTTACCCGCGTGATCCTGCCCAATCTGCGCAATGCGATCCTGCTGGCCTGGTCGATGACCTTCATCATGTCATTTGCTGAGATCAACGGGTCGCTTTTCCTCGCCTCAGCGGGCAGTCATCCGGTCGGAGTGGGACTGCTCGAAAGTTTTCTCAATCTCGAAATCAGGGTAGCGGCAGCCTATACGGTCCTCTTCCTGCTTGTGCTAACACCGGTTTTTCTTCTGACGGTACGGCGGGGCGCGTAATGGTCGCAAAGATGCGGTGCGCGGGGGTTGCCGGTATGCTTGCCCCCCGAACGATAGAGCTATACGGTTGTCTGAGGCACTTGAATGGCTACAATCCGAATTGAGCATCGGCATCAACAAACCCTTAGTTCGATCCAGACGGCTTGGCCTTGTGCGTGGAAATCCTAGACCCGACGACTTTTCCATCCATGTAGTCGGCGGCTGCAGGATTATCCCGCGCATGGAGACGAGGTAACGGTTGATCTCGCGGTTTGCCGTTGGCGATGTTTGGCTCCCGCTTGCCCGCGCCGGACTTTCTCGGACCAGACCGTCTCGGTTGCGCGTCCTTTTGCGCGGCGCACCTCGCGTGTCGGGGAGATTGTCAGCCATCTTGGGCATGCGACCGGCGGGCGGCCTGCCGAGCGGCTCTTGCACCGTTTGGGCCTTGGGGTCAGCGATGACACGGTGCTCAGGCAGCTGAAGAAGTGTGTTCAAGGCACCGCCGAGCCGCCGACGGTCATCGGGATCGACGACTGGAGCTGGCGGAAGTCGCAAACCTACGGCACGATCATTGTCGATCTGGAGCGTCGCGTGGTCATCGACATTCTCGAGGATCGAGACGTCGTCACCTGCACCAACTGGCTGAAGCGACATCCCGAGGTGGAAGTGATCAGCAGAGATCGCTGCGGTCTCTACGCCCAGGCTGCCCGGCAAGGGGCGCGGCAGGCGGAACAGGTCGCTGACCGGTTGTCGCGTAGCCCTTAATTGTGAGATGAGAAATCCAACGAAATCAACGGCCACCCTTTGCCCTTAAATATGAGATTTTGTCTTTAATTCCGATATTTTTGCCCTTAAACCTGAGACAGGGTTCACAGGTTTTTGCGGCAAATGTCGATGGAAAATGATGACGAAGAGTCAGTTGCCCTTGGTGCTGAAGAGGCGCGCAGGGCTGCTGTACTGCGTCCGCTTGTTCAGGCATATCTCAAAGGAACTGGCAGTCTGGAAAGTGGCATCAATGACGCCGTTTGGGAGCTTGGTGTCAGCAGGGCGACTGTCTGGCGCTGGATAAAGCGTCTGGCCGAAGAGGGTGGGCGCACCAGCGCGCTGGCTTCTCGGAAACGGGGCCGCCCGACTGGTACAACCTTGATATCCGGCAAGGTGGAAGCGGTGATCGAAGAACATCTTCGCCGTTATTTCTTACGGCGGGAACGTCCAAGCCTGTCGCGCGTCGTGACAGAAATCCGCAGCGCGTGCTGGCAGCAGGGCTTGCAACCGCCGACGCGTCGGACGGTTCAGCGCAGGCTGGATGCAATGGACGCCCGCGCAATTGCCAAGGCACGCGAAGGCGCAAAGGCGGCCCGCCAGAAATTTGCGCCGGTCGTAGGCGACAACAAGGCAAACCGGCCACTGGAGGTCGTGCAAATCGACCATACGCCTGCGGACATCATTCTCGTCGACAGTTTTGAACGCCAACCAATTGGGCGGCCTTGGGTCACGCTGGCGATCGACGTCGCAACGCGGATGGTGACCGGATATTACACCTCTCTCGAGGCACCTTCGCGTCTGTCAGTGGCGCTTTGCCTGACACAGGCTGTAGCCCCCAAAGCGGAACTTCTGGCGGAATTGGTGTGCAATGTTCCTTGGCCCGCGCAGGGTAAACCGCATAGCATCCACGTCGATAACGGGCGCGATTTCCGGTCGCATGCCTTTCGGTCGGCATGTGCGGAATGGGGGATCGATCTGGTCTATCGGCCGCCAGGCAGTCCTCATTTCGGAGGGCACATCGAACGATTGATCGGCACGATGATGGGGGCCGTGCACCTGTTGCCTGGAACAACGCAGTCCTCGGTCGTGGCCAAGGGCGACTATGACGCCGAGGGCATGGCCACGATGACCTTAAGCGACTTCGATCGCTGGTTTGCTCTGGAAATCTGCCGCTACAACAACAGCATTCATTCAAGTCTTGGCTGTACGCCCGTCGCCAAATGGGAGGCACTCTCAGCGGAAATGATGGGCGACATCCCCTTCGAGATGGAAGCTTTTCGGGTGAGCTTCTTGCCGAGCGAACTGCGTAAGGTCAGGCGTGACGGCATCCATCTGTTCCAGATACGGTACTGGTCGGATGCTCTTGCAGGCCACATTGGGCGCGGCGATGGGAAGGTGGTCGTTCGCTACGACCCTCGCGATCTTTCGGTGATCTGGGTCGAACTGGATGGTGGCCGATACGCCGAGGCCCGGTACAGAAATCTGGAAATGCCGCCTGTGTCTCTATTTGAATATCGCGAGGCCATGAAGAAGGCACGCGCCCTCGGAAAGTCCGGGTCGAATGAACTGGTCCTCGGTGAGTTGATCCGACAGCAACGCCAGATCGAAGCTGAAAGCCGGGGACTAACCAAGGCTGAGCGCCGGTCCCGTGAAAGAAAAGGGGCATTGAAGGGCACCAACTCGGCTGTCGCGAAAACCGAAGGGCTGCGCGCGATCGATACGGGTGATACATCACGCCCATTGTTCAAGGTGGAGAGATGGTGAATTGAGGGCAAGGACAACAGAGGAAGACGGTCGGATCGCCCTCATTCAATCAGACATCTGGATCGGCTTTCCGCGGGCCGAACAGGTGTTGGACCGTTTGCAGGGTATGATCGAAGCGCCGAGGCAAACCCGTATGCCCGGGCTTCTTGTGCATGGCGCGTCCGGGATCGGCAAGACGATGATCGCCCGCAACCTGTCGCGCAGATATGCACCGGAATATGACCCAGCATCGGGAATTACGCGAACGCCGCTCTTGCTGTTACAAGCACCGCCGGCACCCGACGAACGGCGGTTCTATCTGCACATTCTGGCGTCCGTCGGGGCACCGGCCACGGCACTGAGCGCGCGCGCTCAAAATGTGGCCTCCCTCGAAGTCCGTGTTGTTGCGCTTTTGCGCGACCTTGGCCTGCGGATGATCATGATCGACGAGGTCCACAACCTCTTGGCCGGGACCCACCGCGAACAGCGCCGCTTTCTCAATGTTCTTCGGTATCTCAGCAATGAACTCGAAGTGTCACTGGTCTGCCTGGGGGTCAGCGAGGCCGTCGATGCCATCCGTGGTGATATCCAGCTTGCCAGGCGGTTGGATGAACATCACCTGCCGAACTGGCGCGACGATGCCGAGTTCTCGGACATGATCCAAACACTCATTGCGGCAATGCCCCTCGAGAAGAAATCCAATCTGAAGGTCAAGTCGCTCAAGCAGATACTTGCACTGACCGGTGGGGTGACCTCGCGCATCTTCGCCCTGATCAAGGATCTTGCCATCGACGCCATTGTCACAGGTGAGGAATGCATCACCGATGACGCAATCGCAAAATGGACCCCGGTTTGGTCGCGCCATGCGAACGCCCATCGCCGGCTCGAGAAGTCCGGGGTTTGAAACCGCGCCCGCTGCCCAAGACTGTCGCACCTCTGCCAGATGAGTTGTTGTCAGGTTGGTTGTCTCGGCTGGCTGCGGCCAACTACTGTGATGACGCGGAACTACTGGCCCATATCGAAATCGATACAACTCATGGCACGTCCTTGGACTTCAACATCGACGCGGCAGCGGCATATAAAATTTCCGACGCCGCACGAACCGATCCCGATATCGTGCAGTCTTTGACCTTTCCAATAATGACGCCATTAGAGACCCTGCTGACGGCCCGCGTCCCGTTCCAATCTTGTCAGGAATGCTCTCGGCGGGGCCTTTCGCTCAAGCATTGGAGGCGAGCCTGGGCATTCGACTGCCAGGTTTGCGGGACGAGACTTGTGCCGACGCTCGGCAAGCCCAGTGGCGAACAGATGCCCGAAAAGCTGATAAATCGTGCGCGCAACGGCGCCGCGCGGCTTGAATACGCCGCGCGATTACGCAGCTCCAAGCAACTTCGGCGCGCAATGCGCGCGGTCACCTTTGCCATGTCATTAAAGGCCTTCCGCCGGGAACCGTTGTCCGCTCTTCAGAGCCATCGACAGGAAGTGAGGCTTTTTTGCCTTGCCGCCATTGATGCAGCCCGATCTCGTCCGCTGGTCAAAGCGGCCATCTCGAACTCCCGCATCGACGACTATGCAAGGGTTGCTCTCTTGCGCGCCTTCGAGACGGAGCCACGTCTGCTTGCTGCGGTTGATCTCATTGCGCAACGGCGCGTGAGACGCATAGGCCCGGTGGCTGTCGAATCTCACAATTAAGGGCAAAAAATATCCCCGAACGCGTCGTGTCTCAGATTTAAGGGTAACGCGACACATGGAGGCCGCAGCTCTCACAGCAATGCGCCACC
>JADQCC010000037.1 GCA_016278295.1 Roseovarius sp.
GCCGCGGTGAGGCCGCATGGCCGAATGCGCGACGGACCGAAGGGCCGTTCTCCCCTGCGACACGCGAAGCCGAGCAGGGGAGGCCGCAAGGCTTAAGCCAAGGTTGATGTGCAGGCGACTACGCTGACGACTATAGGGATTGCTTGTCCAGGCATTCGACTTAACGGGCGGCAAGCGGAAATTTGCGGCGGGTTCAACGAACGACAGCTCTGCCGCCGAAGTCGAATCCATGCCAAGCCCCTAGGAATGCGAGGGTATTGACTTGAACCTAGCTCGCCTTCTTCTGCTTGGATGTGCTGACCGGATAACCAAATGACAGAAAGAAGTGCGAAACGCGGATAGTACCATAGTTCGGCGCTAGCGCGGGATCCCGCTCATGCTCTGTGTCAAAATCCGCCGTGCCAAAAATCTGCGATGGCCGCGTGATCGAATTGCCGCTCGTTGTCGGCTTTAGTCTCAAGTCAGCAGCTAGCGCGGCATCATCAAGCGCTTCCCGGATGGGCGGTACGACCTCCGACTCGGGATCGAGAAGCACCCCTACCATCGCCGCGACTGCCTGGTCGCGACTGTAAATACCGTTAACAAAGCGGCCGAGGCCCCTGTTTTGCAAATAGTGGTCGCGATGTTTCTTTTGGCGACCGAGGCGTTTGAACTCGAACACCAGCTTGATTTCCCGGGTCTCATCGTTCCAGCCGTAGACAATATCGGTGCGGCGCTCTTCGATCCAATCTCCAGTCGCGGGGTCAACCTCACCAATAACATTCTCGGCTGCCCACATGCCTAGAAGGCCTCGCTCGCGCGCAACGTAGTTCTCGACATAGACCTTGAGCTTCTTGGTCAGCTTGTCCTCCTTGGTCTTCGGATTGAAGTCCGGGAGTTCGCGAACGGACAAGTCTGCCCAGCCTTGCAGCAAGGCGTCGACCGCCTCCGTAGCGGGCTGAAGCGGAAATGCTGTGAGCCAATCAGCCGTTTCGGTCACGCATTCACCGTCTGCTTGCCTTGCTCTGCTCGAGCTTGAACATCGCGTACAATCCGCTCGGCGTCTCGCATCGCCTGCCGGACCGTCCAACTGCGCCGCGTCAACGGCCGAACTAGATAAAGCGCGCCATCCACCCAGAGCAGGGCGTCGGGCACGAGCGAGAGGAAGTCACCTGATGGCAGCGCACGGAGACCCGAGCTGCGCAACTGGGCTAGGGTTTCCAAAACCAGCTCGTCACTCACTTCGGTGTCGATCTTGGCGCTTCTGTCATCGTCGCTCGAATACAGCACACGGACAATTCCCGATGGCCCTGCGCGAGAGGGATCACTTGCTGCAATTTCGACCCGAAAACTGCCACGTCCGCCCATGCGTTTCCGCCAGTCGGTTAATGACTGGGCGAGCGCCTTTGCGTAGATGTCGAAATCCTCCGCCTTCACGAGATGCTGTGCCGGTGTGTCGAGGCTCTTGAAGCTGCGAGGACGGACCGAGGGCATCAGGAGATTGACGGTTTCGCGCACGAGCGTCCGCTCGTCTTGGCTCAGACCAAAATAGTCAAAGATCGCATCGTCCAACTCGCCGTACAGAGCCGTGTATTGTGGCGCTTGCTCGAGTTCGTCCAAGCGGCCAATCGCGTCGAGATGCAGCGATACCCGTTCGACCACGCCCGCCGCCGCCTCAGGATCGGGCGCGATCGAGGGCTCGAAGAATGGAAAGGTCTCGACGTCCGCGAGATGGACACCGTTGCGCTCGCACAGCATCTTCCAGCCTCGCATCATCAAAAAGTAGCGAGCCAATGATGACCGCAGAAAGACTGCGGCGAACTTGAGCAGCGCCGCATCGGCTTTGGGGCCCGAAATCACACCGACACTATGGGTGAAGGATGCCGGCCGGTCATAGTAGACCGCCCGAATGTTATGCTCCTCCCGCGAGAAGCCGTCGGGAAACAACACACGTGGCCCATCGAAGACCGCCATGATGGCCTCGTTGAGACCGACCACCGTGGTTTGGTCGGCCGGCCAGCTCGTGAGAAGGGCCTTGTGAAGTACGGGCGAGCCGGCGCTGAGCGCAGCGACGGGCACAAACCGGCGTTGCTTGAGCGGTTCAGCGCTCATCGCGTCGCGGCTCTTGTCGTTGAGATGGATGCCTTTGCGATATACCCAGCGGCGTGAAGCCTTCGGCCCTCGCCAAAAGTCGGCAAAAGTCCCGCGCATCGTGAGACGGGTCCAGATCGCCAGATCACTAGCATCGCCCCACATCATTGTGACTAACAATTGCGGGTCGTCCGCTACCGATCGTGTCTGAAGCTTGTGCCGATCGGCAGACTGCATGGTGAGACGACCGAGTGCGAGACTGAGGTCAGCCTTGGGCACGAGGTATTCGAAGGTCTCGTCGAACGGCACAAGGTTTCCTGCGTCGCCAGATCGGCCTTCGCCAAGAAATACGTGACAGGTATTTTCTGCCGTGGGGAACAGCAGCCCCTGCAGGTCACCGAAATTGAACAGGCGGGTAGGCCGATAGGTATTGAGCAAGGTCTCGACGAAATCCTCGCTGGATGGACCGAGCAACTGGCCAATCGGCAGTATGAGACAAATGCGCCCCCTCTCGGCGAGGAAATCGGCGGCTCTTAATGCATAAGCACCGGCAATTTGCCGACGGACAAAAGGAACGCCTGCCTGTTCGGCCCAGTCGTCGGCGGAAGTCCGGCTGGCGCCTTCCGGCTCGGCCCAAGGAGGGTTGGAGATGATCAGCGAAAAGAGCTTTCCGCCGAACGCGTGAGCCTCGCAGAAGAAGTCGCCCTGCTCCGATCCGTGGGAGAGGTTGCTATCCTTGAGCGGCGGCAACTTGGTTCCGTCGCGTTCCTGGGCTTCGAGGATGTCGGCCGGGTCGAGTCCTTCAAGCAGCGACAGATACAGGCTGAACGCGGTGACGCGGCAAGCCATGAAGTTGATGTCGCTGCCGAAGATGCGTTTTTTCAGAAGGTCGCCCCGCTCGGCAAAGCCCAGTTGTCGGCCCAGGCGCGCCTCCTGAAGCGCCAGCAAACGGCGATACGCAGTGGTAAGGAGGATTCCCGATCCGCAAGCCCCATCAAATATGACCTCGTCGAGAGGATCTTTCGAGGCCAGAAAGGCCTGATCTACCGCCAGCATCGCGAGATTGCGCGGGGTGTAATAGGCGCCTTCCTTGGCCTGTTCTTCCGGGGTCAGAAATTTCTCGTAGAGCCCAGACAGAAGCTCGACCGGAATGTAGCTGAAATCATAGTTCCAGAAGTCTCCCTGGCCCGTGTGCATGTCGGTGCGGCAGAGAAACTGATTGAGGAGCACGAAGCCGTTGGCGGTCAAGGCCTGCCACGGATCGTGACGATCATCCCCAAGGAAGTCGCCGTTGAAATCCGAGCGCAGCTTGTCGATGAGCGACCGCAGCCCGGGACGATCTGCATCAGCAACAAGGGTGTGCAACTGACCTACACCGCGGCGACTCCGATAGGTCTCACCGACGATCTCGCGATGCTCGAGATAGGAGATGAAGAGTACCTGCCCCATCAGAAGCTCGGCCAAATGGCGCCGAGTGTGCTCGCTCGCAATGCCATCGAGTCCATCTTCAGTGAGCTTAGCCACGGCGTTCGTGAGGTTGTGAAGTAGCTTGCGGTCAACACGTGCCTTCACGTCGAACCATTGCGGAACGCGCCGCGACAGATTGGCCGTCGAGACGTCGAGCGCGGAAAACGGACCGTCCGGCCGGGCATCGGCAAGGTGGAGGCGTTCACCAGCATTCTTGAGCTTCCGTGCGGGCAGGGCGAGTGCCTCGTCGCCCACGACTTCGATCACGACGGAGGCTAGATTCTGGTTCCAAATCTTCTTGCGAGCTTCGTCGAGCTCTGCGCTCGACAACGGTGCGTCGTCCTCGCTGATGAAGACGACGGTCGGCATGCCTTCTACTTCGAACACGGCCCGAGCGCGAATGGCCCCCTCGGGCTTGAGCAATGTCTTGATCTCGAGCGCATAGGGATGCGCGTCGGGGATAGCTTCGCCCCTCCGGTGCAGCACCGCTGGCTCTGCAGAATAGCCGAGTCTGTCGAGCCACTTTTCGAAAGCGTCCGGACTCACCTCACACCTCTCGGACAAATCAAGTAGAAGAACATAACAGGAACATAACCACTTGGAAAGCGAAGCGAAGAGCCATAGACCAGAAGAAGGCGGGAGTATCTCATGCCGACCGCCGGTGATGCCTTGTCGAAGGCGCGAAGTTGGCCCGGCCTTCCTGAGCCCCGCGGGTTGCCGGAAGGTTGAAGAGGTCCATCTGGGCGTGATTTAAGTCCGGCAGAGCGAAACCGTCGCGTAATATGGCCAGGTGACGATCGAGTTCCATCAAGAGGACTTCCCCATCGAGGATTTTCTCGTTCGCTTCCACAAACGTCCAACTGCCGTCGGAACCCAATCCCAGCCTTTGCCCCCACAGACTGATGAATGAACGATTACGCAGTTCCTCGCGCAAGGTGGCGAAAGACGTCTTGTGCGTCTGCAATTCGATGCTGAACTGGTCGCGCAAGATGACTGCAATGCGAAGCACGAGAATGGTCTGCCAGCTGAACTTCGCTGGCGATCCTTTGCCCTTGGGCCGCACATCGACTGAAACCAGGGCGCGCCGGCTGGTCCACTCGCGGAGCTTCTCCGTCGAGAGGCCCGTCAGCTGGCAGGCGACTGGTGTAGCTACAAGGCGCAAAGGCAACTTTCCCGAGATCGGGTACCGCACCCGACCTTGTCAGGACAACGGGTATCATACCCGTTCTCAGCGGTAAATGACTTACTGGCTAGCCGTCCTAGTCCAAATAAACCAGCACGTCCGCTTTCAGGATCATCAATCAAATGCTCAAATGGCGGCAATGGGGCGCGCGCAGAATTCCTGCCTGAAGACCCTCGAACGGTCGCTTCGGGCCGAACCACACCAACACAGTAAAAGGGGAACCGTGTCCCCACGGTTCCCCTTTCGGTGCGGATCGTCTCCCCCTCGCGCGCCGATTAGGCGACCAGCGACAGCCCCGCGCCTGCGTTGCGCGGCTGCTCACCGCTGTCGATGAACGGGATGATCGAGAAGGTCTGCCCGCCGCG
>JADQCC010000113.1 GCA_016278295.1 Roseovarius sp.
GCTGCGCAAGAAGGGCGTGGTGGGCAAGTTCGTGGAATTCTACGGCGACGGCCTCGACAACCTGCCGCTCGCGGATCGCGCACCATCGCCAACATGGCCCCCGAGTACGGTGCCACCTGCGGCTTCTTTCCCATCGACGACGAGACCCTGCGCTATCTGCGTCAAACGGGGCGCGACGAGGACCGCGTCGCGCTGGTCGAGGCCTACGCCCGCGAGAACGGCTTCTGGCGCACCACCGATTACGCGCCGGTCTATACCGACACGCTCAGCCTCGACATGGGCACCATCGTGCCCGCCATTTCCGGCCCCAAGCGGCCGCAGGATTATGTGGCCCTCGACCAGGCGGCATCGAAATTCTTCGAGGTCGTGTCTGAATACCGTGGCGAGGATGACTGTGCCGAGGCCAGCGACATGGCCGCCGAAGGGCCCACCCCCGACACGGCACGCGACCCGCGCAAATCCACCCCCGTCAAGGGCGAAGACTACACGTTGCGCGACGGCTCGGTGGTGATCGCGTCGATCACCTCCTGCACCAACACGTCCAACCCCTACGTGATGATCGGTGCCGGGCTGGTGGCGAAAAAGGCCCGCGAACGGGGCCTCACCCGCAAGCCCTGGGTCAAGACCTCTCTGGCACCGGGCAGCCAGGTGGTGACCCAGTATCTCGAGGCCGCCGGGCTTCAGGACGATCTCGACGCCATCGGCTTCAACCTCGTGGGCTATGGCTGCACCACCTGCATCGGCAACTCGGGCCCCCTGCAAAAGGAAATCTCCGATGCCATCGCCGAGGGCGACCTCATCGCCACCTCGGTGCTGTCGGGCAACCGCAATTTCGAGGGCCGCATATCGCCGGATGTGCGTGCCAACTACCTCGCCTCGCCGCCGCTGGTGGTGGCCTACGCGCTCGCGGGCGACATGAACATCGACCTCGTTCGCGACCCGCTCGGCCACGACCCCGATGGCAATCCGGTCTACATGAAGGACATCTGGCCCACCCAGAAGGAGATTACCGAGATCGTCGAGGCCACCGTCACCCGCGAGGCGTTCCGCTCGAAATACGCCGACGTGTTCAAGGGCGACGAGAAATGGCAGGCGGTCGAGACCTCGGAGGGCGAGACCTATGACTGGCCGCCACACTCGACCTATGTCCAGAACCCGCCCTATTTCCGCGACATGCCGCCCGAGCCGGGCACCATCTCGGATATCGACGGCGCGCGGATGCTGGCGCTGCTGGGCGACATGGTCACCACCGATCATATCTCGCCCGCCGGCTCGTTCAAGGAAACCACCCCCGCCGGCCAATACCTGCGCGAACGGCAGGTGCCGGTGCGCGAGTTCAACTCCTACGGCTCGCGGCGTGGCAATCACGAGGTGATGATGCGCGGCACCTTCGCCAATATCCGCATCCGCAACGAGATGCTCGACGGGGTCGAAGGCGGCTACACGCTCGGGCCGGACGGCGAACAGACGTCGATCTTTGACGCCGCGATGGCCTATCAGCAAGAGGGCACGCCCCTCGTCGTGGTGGGCGGCGAGCAATACGGCGCAGGGAGTTCGCGCGACTGGGCAGCCAAGGGCACGGCGCTCCTGGGCGTCAGGGCAGTGATCGCCGAGAGCTTCGAGCGCATACACCGCTCCAACCTCGTGGGCATGGGGGTGATCCCGTTCGAGTTCACCGGCGGCGACACCCGCTCGACGCTGGCGCTCAAGGGCGACGAGTGCTTCAGCATCTCCGGGCTCGCGGATGTAAAACCGCTGCAAGAGGTGGGCTGCACGATCACCTATGCCGATGGCAGCACGAAGGACATCACCCTCAAGTGCCGGATCGATACCGCCATCGAGAAGGAATATGTCGAGCATGGCGGCGTGCTGCACTACGTGCTGCGCAACCTCGCCAGGACCGCCTGACCACAAGGCCCGGGCGCGGGGCAATCCCCCGTGCCCGGGCCATTTCCGCATCTTTGGTGGTTGCCGGTCATTGCGTGGCGGCCCCTCGCAACCGGCCCGCGCCTCTCAGAGCGGATCGACCCGCGCCTCATCGGCCGTCATGCCCGGGCAGGCCCTGTCGTGGCGCAGGTAGGCGATGCCGCGCCCACCCGCCTGGGTAAACAGCGTGCCGGCGGGCTTGCCCTCCGGCGTGGTGATCGCGGTGCCGACCGGGGCCGCGCCGTGGACCGCGACGAGGGCGAGGCCCTTTTTCAGCTCGGTCTTGTGCTTCATCCGGGCGGTCACCTCCTGCCCGACATAGCAGCCCTTGCGGAAATCGACGCCGCCCAGCCGTCCGAACCCGGCTTCGAGGATGAAGGTGTCGGATGTCAGCTCGATCCCGGTCTCCGGGATACAGTGCGCCACACGGATACGGTCGAAGTCGGTGCCGTCGTCGCCCTCCTCGTCACCGTAGAGCCGCCAGCCGAGATCGGGGTGTCGCGGATCGGCCAGTGCGCCTTCGGGTGCGGGGCCGGTGCCGCGGCGCACGCCCTTGTCGGTCTCGGCGATCTGCACGTCGGCGCGCAGCTTGTAGAGCGAGAGCCGCTGCATCAGGGTGGATGCGAGGCTCTCATCCACGTCGAGCCAGATCCCGTCACCGTGGCGCAGCAGGAAGAAATCGGCGATGTACTTGCCCTGCGGCGTGAGCAGCGCGGTATAGACGAGCCCATCGTCGAGCCGGGCGAGATCGCTGGTCACGAGCCCCTGCAGAAAGCTTTCGGCCTCGCTGCCGGTGATTTCCAGAATGCGCCGTGCCATGCCCGTTCCCTTGCCCGTAAACCCGTAATATAGGGCGAGGATCGGGACACGAAAGGGGGCGTAATGCGCGCCGAGCTATCCGTGATCATTCCCACACTCGATGCCGGGGACGCGCTGCCCGCTTGCCTGGGCGCGCTGTTCGAAGGTGTGCAAACGGGTCTCATCCGCGAGGTGATCGTGAGCGATGGCGGCTCGCAGGATGCCACCCGTGTCATCGCCGAGGAGGCGGGGGCGATCATCTTGACCGGCCCGCCGTCGCGCGGGGGGCAGTTGCGACGCGGGGCCGAGGCGGCGGGCGGCGCGTGGCTGATGGTCCTGCACGCCGACACGGGGCTGCCGGACGGCTGGTCCGAGGCCGTGCGCGCGCGCATGGCGCAGGGCGGCGCGGCGGCGTTTCGGTTGCGCTTCGACGCGGGCGGGCTGGCCCCCTGGCTGGTGGCGGGCTGGGCCAATCTGCGCACCAGAATGTTTGGCCTGCCCTATGGCGATCAGGCCCTTCTGGTGCCGCGCCGCGCCTATCACGCCGCCGGGGACTACCCGGACATCCCGCTGATGGAGGACGTGGCGCTGGCCCGCGCGCTCAGGGGGCGGATCGCGCTCCTGCCGCTGGCGGTGACGACATCGGCGGCGCGTTACCAACGCGAGGGCTGGTTGCGGCGGGGGGCGCGCAACCTGTGGCTTCTGGCGCGGTACCTGTGCGGGGCGGACCCGGCGCGGCTGGCGGCGCGGTATCGGCGGTAGGGGAGTTGGAAATCGGCCTGGTGCAGGCCCTCACAGCCTGCTGCCAATGCGCGGAAAAATGGCGCGCCCCGCGGCGGCGCCTTCAGAACAGCGGCTTGTGCGCCGCGTTATAGGCGGTCTGGATCGCTTCGTGGTCGTATTCGGTCGCGATCCAGTCCTCGAAGCCGATGCCGGTCTCGGCATGGCGGGCCTCGTAGCGGTCGAGGATGAAATCGAGCACGCCGGTACGCGTCCATTTGAAATGGATGTATTTCACCCCCAGCATCCGCCGCGCTTCGGGCACCGGGCGGCCCTCGATCACCATCAGGTAGATCGCGGCGGCAAAACCCGCCCGGTCGGCCCCCGATTTGCAATGCATGACAAAGGGGCGTTCGATCTTTCGGAAGGAGGCGATCAGCGCCTCGATATTGGCGCGTGGTGCCGCGTCGCGGGCCTGCAGCGTGCAGTTGACGAGGCCAAGCCCGAGGCGGCGGCAGCTTTCCTCCTCGGTCAGGTAATGCGCCGCCCCCGCCGCGCCGCGCAGGTTGAGGATGCTGCGTACCCCCTTCGCCTTTAGCCGGGCGAGCCGGGCATGGGTGGGCTGGTTCGAACGCCATACGCCGGGGGCCACGGGAAACTGGTTGGTCCAGACGGTGCGCAGGATCGCGTGGTCGAACCACTGGTTGTAGATATGCGCGCGGCGGCGGTTCTCGGGCGTCGAGAGATCGGTGTTGTAAGAGGCGCGCAGCCGACGCTCCCAGTCGGATATGCGTTTGAAAAGGCTCATCGGCGCGGGCTCTCCGGTCTTCGGGGGCACGCGCGCGCCCCGCCGCCACCGTCTAGGCGACCCGGCCTCGGATGACAAGCCGCGCCGGGGGCGATTGACGCCGCCGGGCAGCGGGGTAATGTCGCCTCCGTCATCAAGCGGAGATTTCCATGAGCCTTGCCAACGGTCGCGCCTATCTGGCCATTCCCGGCCCCTCGGTCATGCCCGAAGAGGTGCTGCGCGCCATGCACCGCGCCGCCCCCAACATCTACGAGGGCGACCTGATCGAGATGACCGCCGGGCTGATCCCCGACCTGCGCGCGGTGGCCCGCACGCAAGGCGATGTCGCAATCTACATCGCCAACGGACACGGCGCGTGGGAGGCGGCGCTGGCCAATACCGTTCCGCCCGGCGGGCGGGTGCTGGTGCCGGCCACAGGCCGCTTTGGCCACGGCTGGGCCGAGGTGGCACAGCTGCGCGGGATCAAGGCCGAGATCCTCGATTTCGGCAAGCGCGCGGCGGTCGATCTCGACCGGGTGGAGGCAGCGTTGCGTGCCGACACGGGCCACGCGATCCGCGCCGTGCTGGCCACCCATGCCGACACCTCGACCTCGGTGCTCAACGACATCGCGGGGCTGCGCGCGGTGCTCGACGCCACCGGGCATCCGGCGCTCCTGATGGCCGACTGCATCGCCTCGCTGGCCTGCGACCGGTTCGAGATGGACGCCTGGGGCGTGGACGTGACGGTGGCGGCGAGCCAGAAAGGGCTGATGGTGCCGCCGGGGCTGGGCTTTGTCTTCTTCTCGGAGAAGGCGGCGACGGCGCGCGCGCGATTGGAGCGCGTGAG
>JADQCC010000227.1 GCA_016278295.1 Roseovarius sp.
CGCCGCCATCAAGGGCGCCGATCCCGACATCACGCTGCAGGCGATCTGCGACCGGCTGGAATCCATGCGTGAACGCACCCCGCGTGGCCGCACCAGTTGGCAGCCGTCGTCAGTGAAAATGCTGTTGGACCGGACCAAGCGCCTCGGCCTCTTGTAGGTGCAAATGGCACGAAACCTACCTGTCTTGCTCGACCATCAACTCCCAGAATCACCACCACAACCGGCTTTGGTTCACCAAAATATCCAATCAAGGCTTAGGGTTAGTTCACAAGAGCAAGAAATATCTTGAGACAAACACGTCCCGTCAGATGCGGTTTTTTCTTTCATATTCAATAAGTTAAAAAAAGAAGGCGGCGCGTCTTTCTATTGGTGCTGTGGATAACTTTTCCACTACATTTAGATTCTTCTTGCCGGACTCAGATGTTCGTGGCATTTCCATTCTGACGGCAAAACGCGTCAGACGCAGCTTCGACCGTCAGAACGACAAAGAGCCTTAGCAAAGGCCAGGAGAGGCGGCAGTACATGGATGATAGAAACACAGGCTACGCGCAAGGAATAGGCTCATCCGACATAGGAGCGTTTGCGGACAGCCTTGCTGAGTCGCTTGATCGGCAGATGAAGGTTGCCTTCGAACCTGAAGAACGCAAAACGTTGCGCCGCTTCAGCTCCAGCGAAGTTGCCGAGCTGCTGCGTGTCAGCACGTCCAACCTGCGTAATCGCCACAAGGACGGTAGTTTCCCTGAAGTTCACACTGACGGTCGCGGTCACAGGTTCTACTCGGCCGAAGATATTGACGAACTCCGCAACATTTTGGCTCGGACGGGAAAAAACTCTGAGGCATACCAGCCCGGTCGCCGAGAGGGCGACCGGCTTCAAGTCTTATCGGTCGTAAATTTCAAAGGCGGCAGTTCGAAGACAACAGCGACGATTCATTTGGCCCACCGTTATTCCCTGCGCGGCTACCGTGTGCTTGTGCTGGATCTCGACCCACAAGCCAGTTTGACAACCTTTTTCGGCTTCCGGCCTGAACTCGAATTCGCCGACGGTGGCACGATCTATGACACCTTGAGGTACGAGGACCAGGTTCCACTCTCGGAAGTAATCCAGAAAACTTACTTTCATAAGCTCGACATGGTCCCGGCCGGCTTGATGTTGTCCGAATACGAGACCGAGACGGCGAACGCGCTTGCACGCAGGCTACAGCCAATTTTCGCGGAACGCCTCGCCGTGGCGTTGGAAGAGGTCGATCCCGACTACGACATCGTCCTGATCGACTGCCCTCCACAACTGGGCTTTCTAACGTTGACAGCCTTGGCAGCCTCGACAGGCCTACTGGTCACTGTCGTTCCGGGTATGCTCGACATTGCCTCAATGAGCCAGTTCCTCAAGCTTGCATCGGAAACGATAAAGGCCGTCGAAGAAGCGATTGGAAGGCAAGTCACTTGGGACTTCGTCAAGTTTCTCATCACCCGCTATGAGCCGTCTGACGGACCACAAACGCAAATGGCTGGGTACCTGCGTTCGATCCTCGCAGGCCAAGTCATGACTGAGCCGATGCTGAAGTCGACCGCCATCTCGGATGCCGGTATGACGCAGCAAACGATCTACGAAGTGGACCCAAGCCAGCTCATTCGCAAGACAATCGATCGGGCGTTGACCAGCATGAACAGTGTCGCCGATGAGCTCGAGCAGACAATCCAGATGGCATGGGAGCGTCGCTGATGGCGCGGAATATCTTCAACCAACCTCCAAGGGACGACAAGGAAACGGCGGCCCCCTCCCCTGTCCCGGCTAAGTCTACAAAGCTGCCTGGCTCAGTTGGAGGATTGCGGGACTCTCTGCGCGAGATCACAGCCAATTCAATCCGAGACATCGAACCTGACCGGATCGACATGGATGGCCTTCGGGATCGCCTAATCCTGGAAGATAGTAGCATTGATGACCTCGCCGAAAGCATTCGAAAGCATGGTCAGCAAGTACCGATCATGGTTCGTCCCTCAGACCAACCCGATCGATACCGCATCATCTACGGCCGTCGCAGACTTGCGGCCATTGGAAAGATTGGGGGAACGGTCAAAGCAATCGTTCGAACACTCGATGACGATGCCTCACTGATCGCGCAAGGCCAGGAAAACAACCTGCGTTTGGATCCGTCATTTATTGAAAAATCTCTTTTTATCAAAGACATGCAAGAAGCCGGATATAAGCCAAGCGTAATTCAGGACGCTTTAGGCCTGACTCGGCAAGGTGTGTCGAACCATCGTGTGGTCATCGAGCAGCTACCCGACGAACTTGTCCGACTTATCGGCCCGGCGCATGGCGTAGGTCGACGGCAATGGAGTGATTTGGCTGCACTTTCAGAGAAGGTACCGCTTGTCAACATTGCACGTGAGACACTTGCCGCCCTCCCTGAGGCCGCTCAGAGCTCAGATAGGTTTCAAGCCGTTTACGTTGCTTGTTCCAACAAGGCGCGTGGCGCGGCCAACCAAGGAGCCCGCGGTCAAACGACAGTGGTAAAAGACAAAAGTGGTAGCCCTGTCGGCACACTTTCAATCGATGGCAAGTCGATCGCCATCAAGATCACCCGCAAGGATAACCCGGAATTCGGCCATTGGCTCGAAGAGCGCGCGGAAACCACACTGCGACAGCTTTTCGAACAGTGGCAGAATGAGAGAGGCTCGGGGTCCTGACCCCAAGTCACAACTATAACCACGAGCAGAGGAGAAAGGCGAAGGCCAAAAAGAAAAGAGCCCCCCAAGGTTTCCCCCGGAGAGCCCTCATCATCTGATTAGCATCTTTGATGTAGCAATCTCCGACATAGCCGTCAAGAGTCACCGATTCGGTGGACGTCTTTTTGTTGCCTTTTCCCGAAAAAATCGCGGGAAGAGCCGGGGAAGTTGTGGGCCGTAATGGCCGTCGTTCAGCAAACATGGCATTCACAAAGCTTTCAATAAAAACCACCAGCACCGGTATAGGCGCCGACCCGGCATCTACACCTGAAGCAGACACTTGGGCTATCTTCCGAGCCCTCAGAGACACCCGTAGCCTGTTCGGTCTCCGCCCTGGGCATGTCCAAACCCTCCAAGCAATGCTAAGTTTTCTCAAGCCAGGCCATGGCGAAACTGTATTCGCCTCTAACATCGAGATCTGCCGCCGGATTGGTGGTATTGATGAGCGGACCCTTCGCAGGCACATTGATCGCTTTGTAGAACTTGGTTTCATGAAGCGTAACGACAGCCCAAATCGTAAAAGATACCGAGTGAAGTCATCTGATGGCCAATGCATCAGCTACGGTCTTTCTCTCGCTCCGTTGCTGGAGCGTGCCAACGAGTTGCTTGAGGCGGCCCAAGAAATGGAAAACGCCCGTCGCGATCGTATATTCTTGCGGAAGCAAATCTTAACCAGACTTGCGCATCTCGAGGAAGCCGACCCCGAGAACCAACTCTCTCATGAAGTACGACGAACTCTTCGGAGGAAGCTCTCGATCGCAGAATATCGTGCGCTGCTCGACGAACTGGAAGCTCAATGTAAGCAGACGTCCACCGCGGTGGACGCACCGAAAACAATGAAACTGCCCGTCAATGACGGACAAGATGTCCGGCACTATTCTAAGTCTAAAAAAGAACAAAAAGATTTAGAAAGCGCGAGTGATGGCGAAACACCCGCCCTCCAAACCCTCACAACGGTTTGTGACCAAGCCACATCTTTCGCGACAAGTTCACTTAAAAACTGGCGTGAAGTGGAGAACCATGCCCGAACACTTGCTCCAATGATGGGGATTCACACAAGCACCTTTGAAAAGGCTGCAAAGACCGTAGGCTCTCAAAAAGCATCCTGTGCTATCTTCATAATCCTTCAGCTTGGCAAGCGAATCCGAGACTTTGGAGCATACTTCCATAGCATTACGCTCGGTCGCAGAGAATCTAACTTCAATCCATCCCTCTTACTAGAAAGGCTTTCTCGTACTGAAACAGTCCCAACATGATGTCCACCGCGGTGGACATATTGAGAGGTAAAGAAGGGCTGTGAAATGAGTTACGGGAAGTGAGATCACGAGAATGGCTCCCGATGCCCGACGTGGAGAAGATCTGATGACGAAAGCTGTCCGAAAAATCACTCTGTCCCCTTCGCGGGATATCCCTTTCGACAAGCGGATGTTGAGCCAGTCCAATGTGCGGCGCTTCAAGGCTGGCGTGTCCGTCGAGAAACTGGCCGAAGACATCGCCCGCCGCGGCCTCTTGCAGAGCCTGAGCGTGCGGCTCGTGCTGGATGATGATGGCACCGAGACCGGCAAGTTCGAGATCCCGGCCGGGGGCCGCCGGTTCCAAGCATTGGCGCTGTTGGTGAAACAGAAGCGCTTGGCGAAGACGACGCCCATTCCCTGCATCGTGCAGGATGCGGGGTACGCGATCCTGGCCGAGGACGGCTCTCTCGCGGAAAACATGCAACGTATTGCCCTGCACCCGCTCGACCAGTTCCGTGCCTTCGTGGCGCTGCGCGAAAAGGGCCAGGACGATGAGGAAATTGCGGCTGCCTTCTTCGTCACGCCGCAGATTGTGAAACAGCGGTTGAAACTTGCTTCCGTCGCCCCTGCCCTGCTCGATCGGCTGGTGACGGAAAAGCTACAAGCCGAAGCTGAAGCGATTGCGGTCGAGGGTTGGAAGTGGATCGAGGCGTCGCTTGATCTGCCCTACGGCTACAGCCACGGCCTGCGGTCCATGTCCGGCGATCCGGCACCAATGACGGATGACGAAGGTGCGGCCCATGCCAAGCGGCTCGCCGAGTATCGGGCGCTGGAAGAGGAATACGCGGCTCAGGATGAATTGCCTGACGAGATCGACACGCGGCTTGGCGTGGTGGAAGCGGAGATGGAAAAGATCGAGACTCGGCCGTTGATCTTCGATCCGACAGAGATCGGGCGAGCAGGGGCGTTCGTCACGCTCGATCGCTACGGTGCACTCGCAGTCTATCGCGGCTATGTACGTCCAGAGGATGAGCCCGTTGAGGAGACCGCGGGCCAGGACGGTGCTGATCCT
>JADQCC010000105.1 GCA_016278295.1 Roseovarius sp.
GGCCCAGCGACAGCACCGCCAGCCCCCGCGCGATCCACAGCACATAGGTCACCGCCCAGACCCGCAGCGCCAGCATCGCGGGCGTAAAGACCAGCGTCAGCATCGTCGCGATGCCGAGGCCAAACACCACCGCCGTCGCCAACTGCTTCCACCAGAGCGCGGTAGGGCTGTTGAACGCATAACCGCCGTTGACGAAATCGAGGCTCAGGCCGAACATCATCGGTGCCAGCCCGGCCATCGTCGTGATCGTGGTCAGCAGGACCGGGCGGATGCGGTCCTGCGCCGTGCGGGTGATCGCGTCGATGCGCGGCATGTAGCGGGCGTAATCCTGGTAGGTGTCGATCAGCACGATATTGTTGTTCACCACGATCCCGGCCAGCGCGACGATGCCGGTGCCGGTCATGATGATGGAAAACGGCTGGTTCATCACCAGCATCCCCACCAGCACCCCGGTGGTGGACAGCACCACCGCCAGCAACACCAGCACCGCGTTGTAGACGCTGTTGAACTGCGCCAGCAGGATGATGAACATGAGGCCAAGCGCCCCCGCAAACGCCTTTTGCAGGAACGCGGCGGATTCCTCCTGATCCTCGGCGTCGCCGGTCCATTCATAGCTGATGCCCGGCGGCAGCACGCCGCTCTCCAGCCATTCGGTCAGCCGCTCGATACGCTCGTTGGCGGTAAGGGGCACCTCGCGCGTCTCGCCATCTGCGCCGCTCACCGTGGTGGTCAGCCCGTCGCGCACCGCCGCCTTTACGTCGAAGAAGCGGGTCTGGTCGATGCGGTCGATCTGCGCAAGCTGCTCGACCGGCCTGCGCGTGATGAAGGATGACAGCGGCACCAGGCCGTTCTCCGTGCGGACCTTGAGCGTGTCGAGGGTCGACAGCACCCGGTCGTCCTCGGGCAGGCGCACGCGAATCTCGATCTCCTCGTCGCTGCTGTCCACGCGCATCGTGTCCAGAAGGACGCCGCGCGTCACCAGCTGCACCATCGCGCCCACGGTCGCCACGTCCGCGCCAAAGCGGCCCGCGCGCTCGACGTCCACCTCCACCTGCCAGTCGATGCCCGGCAGCGGCAGCGTGTCCTCGATCTGGTGCAGGCCCTCGGTCTCTTCGAACCGCGCCCGCGCCTCCTCGGTAAAGCGTTGCAGCGCCGCCCAGTCGTCGCCGCGGATGCGCAGGTGTACCGGCTTGGCCGAGGCGGGCCCGCGCGCCTGCGCGAGAATCTCGATCATGATGCCGGGGATGCGCTCCAGTTTCTCGGTCAGGTCGGCGATGATGCGGTCGCCGTCATAGGCCGGATCGACCACGCTGCGCCGCACCTCGAAATCCAGGAACGGCACGGTGAACCACGTCTCGGTGATCTGCGGCCGGTCCTCCCACGGGATGGTCTCGAACTGCACCTGCCCGATCGTGTCGCGCGGCGGCCGCGCGCCGCCGGTGTTGTTGTTCAGCCCGCCCTCGCCGGCAAAGGCAAAGGCGGTGGTGACACCGGGATGCGCGCGCACGATGTCCTCGGCCTGCCGCACCAGGCTGTCTTTCTGGTCGAGCGACAGGTTGCCGCGCCCGCGCACATAGACGATGGCCTGCTCCGGTTCGCTGTCGACGAAGAACTCGGTGCCGTTGTTGTTGTTGACGTAGAACATCAGCACCGAGCCGACGATCACGAACACCGCGCCAAAGGCCACCAGCGGCATCACGGGATTGCCGGTGATGGCGTGGATGACCCAGCCAAAGGCCGACCGGCGATAGCCCGCGCGCACGCGGCCCCGCCTTTGCGGCAGCACCATGCGCCCCAGCGCCCGCACCCCGTTACCAAGCCGCCGCGGGATGGCCAGCAGCCCCAGGAACAGCGCCGTCACCCCGCCGACCCCGGCAGCCATCAGCGCCACGGCACCCAGCACCAGCCCGAACACGGTGGCCAGCACCGGGATGACCGAGCCGAGGATGTCGCCGCCATCCATCATCGCGAATTGCGCGCTCACCTGTTCGAGCACGATCGGCAGCGCCCGCCCCGCCAGCGCCGCCGCGACCGCCGCCCCCGGCAGCAGCAGCAGGTGCCACAGCCAGAAACCGCCGGCGATGGCCGCGGTGCGCTGATCGAACCACCGCTCCAGCCGCCCGGTCACGCCGCCGAGCACCGGCAGGTAGACCAGCGCCACCAGAAGCGAGGCCGACAGCACGAAGATGAGCGTCACCGGCAGCATCCCCATGAATTCGCCCGGGATGCCCGGCCAGAACAGCATCGGCAGGAACGCGCAGAGCGTCGTGGCGGTCGAGCTGACCACCGGCCAGAACATGCGCTTGGCGGCGGCCACGTAGGCGTGCATCGGACCCTCGCCATCGGCGATGCGCTTGTCGGCGTATTCCACCACCACGATTGCCCCGTCCACCAGCATCCCCACCGCGAGGATGAGGCCGAACATCACGATGTTCGACACCGCCACCCCCATCACCGCCAGCAGGGCAAAGCACAGCAGGAACGAAGTCGGGATCGCGAATCCCACCAGCAGCGCGGGCCGGATGCCCAGCGCGGCCAGCGTCACGATCATCACCAGCGCGATTGCGGTCAGCACCGAGCCCTCTAGCTGGCTGACCATGGATTCCACCGTGCGCGACTGGTCGTTGGAGGCGCCCACGTTGATCGCGGCCTGCAATTCCCCGGGCCACGTCTTCTCGGCCTCGGCCACTGCCGCGCGCACCATGTCGGCGGTCTCGATGATGTTGAACCCCTTGCGCTTGACCACCTGCAACGCGACGCTGGTCTCGCCGTTGAACCGCGCGGTGCCGGTGCGGTCCTCGAAGGTGAGGTTGATCGTGGCCAGATCGCCCAGCGTCACCACCCGGTCGCCATTGGTCTTGATCGGCAATTCGTAGATGTCGCGCGTCTCCTCGAACGACGACGGGATCTTGACCGCGAACGTGCCCTGCGCGGTATCGACCTCACCCGCGGCGATGAGCTGGTTGTTGTTCTGCACCACGTTGATGAGTTCGAGCGCGGTGACGTTGTAGGCTTCGAGCCGCAGCGGGTCGATCACCACTTCCACCATCTCGTCGCGGTTGCCCGCGATCCCCGCCTCGAGGATCGGCTCCATCGATTCGAGCCGGTCCTGAAGGTCATTGGCCAGCCGCGACATGGTGCGCTCGGGCACCGGGCCCGAGAGGTTGACGATGATGATCGGGAACTCGCTGAAATTCACCTCGCTGATGGTGTATTTCTCGAACCCGTCGGGAAATTCGGCCTCCGCCGTGTCCATCGCGTCGCGCACATCGGCGAGGATCTTGGTCTTGTCCCAGCCGAACTCGAATTCCAGCGCCACGCCGCCGTAATTCTCGGCCGCCGTGCCGGTCATCTTCTTCAGCCCGTCGAGATCGCTCAGCTCGCGTTCCATCGGCTTGACCAGCAGCTTCTCGCTGTCCTCGGCGGAAATGCCGGGGAACGGGACAGAGATGAACAGCGCGGGCACCTCGATATCCGGCTCGCCCTCCTTGGGCAGGCCGATATAGGCGAGCGTGCCGGCGAGGACCGACAGAACCACAAAGGCCAGCACCATCCGCGCGCGCGCGGCGGCCCAGTCGACGATCCCGGTCATTGACCCAGCTCCCGGTAGCTTGGCTTCACGCGCACCCCCGCGCGCACGTATTCCTGCCCGATCACGATGATGTCGGCGCGCTCTGGCAGCCCGGTCAGCCACACACCGGCGGGCGTGTCGCGCATGAGCGTGACCGGCGCGAATCGCACGCGGCTCTCCTCGTCCACGAGCCGCAGCCCCAGCGTGCCCTCGTCATTGAGCGTCAGCGCCGATTGCGGCACCAGATGCGCGCGCCGTCCCGCCGAGGCGATGGCGATCTCGGCGGTCTCGCCGTCGCGCAGCGTCAGGTCGGGGTTGGGCACGCGCACATCGACGCGAAAGGTGCGCGTGGTCGGGTCCGCCGAGCGCGACACGAAGCTCACCTCGCCCGCCACTTCCTGGCCCGAGGCGGTGCGCGCGGTCGCGCGCGCGCCGGTCTCGACGCGCGCCACGTCGGTCTCCGACACGAACCCCACCAGCGTGATCGGATCGAGCTTCATCACCGTGGCGCAGAGCGCGCCGGGCTGAAGCAGGCTGCCCAGCTCGGCGGTGTCGGTCTCCAGCACGCCGCCGAATGGCGCGTGGATCGTCAGCCGGTCGATCTCTTCCTCGGCGGTGGTCACGCCCGCGCGGGCCGATTCGATGTTGGCGCGGGCCGATTCGAGCCCCGATGTGGCGCTCTCGACGCCCGACTCGGCGGCGCGCAGCGCGGCGCGGGTGGCGGCGACACGGGTTTCCGAGGCATATCCGTTCTTCACCAGGTTGCTTGCCGCGCGGTAGTTGATCTGTGCTTCCTCCAGCGCCGCGCGCGCCTCTTCCAGCCGCGCACGCGCCTCGGGCACGCGCGCCTGCGCCTCCTTGAGCCGCGCCCGGGCTTCCTCCAGCGTCGCCTGCCGGGCCGCCGGATCGAGCCGGCAGAGCACATCGCCCGCCTCGACAAACGCGCCCCGGCCCAGCGGCTCGGAAACCACCAGCCCCGATGTCTCGGCGCGCAGATCGACCACCCGGTCGGCCTCGGTGCGCCCGCGCAACTTCACCGCGCTGTCCACCTCGCGCGCCTCCGAGCGTTGCACCACCACGCGCATCGCCACCGGCTCGCCCGCGTCCGCGGCGCCGGTGTTGCCGGTCTCCTGCGCGGCCTCCGCTTTGGCCGTGTCCCCGGCGCCGGCGGGCAGCATCCCGACGAGCCGCTCGCGCTCGAACACAAAGGCATAGACGGCCGCGGCGACCAGGAGGGCGATCAGAACTGGAATCAGGCGCATGTCATGTCTTTCGAACGGATTACTGCGGCACACAAGAAAGCCGCGCACCACGGGCGTCGCCGTCATGCGCTGAACCGACCGGTTTAGATTAAACCTTTCCGCCGCCGCCGACAAGCGCGATCTCGCGCGCGTCCCGCGGCCCTTGGCAGCGCGGGGCCGACACGCTAAGAGGGGCGGAATTCCGGCAGGGGGTGC
>JADQCC010000242.1:0-2349 GCA_016278295.1 Roseovarius sp.
TTCATACCGGCTGCCTATGCGAACGCCGACGGGCAAACAAGTTGGCAATCCCCCTCCGAGTTTCTCCATCGGCAAACGTCGTCTCGACAAAAATACTTACATCCATGGTGGGCCTCGCCTTGTTCCGAAACCCTTACGATACCACGTCAACCACCATGTTTTGCCCACTCCCCACGTCGCAACAGGCGGCGGGCGTTTATGGACGCCCACCGCCGGATCACGCCCGGTGCATTGACCGGGCGCTGTCAGGTGGCACAGCGGTGCTCAATCATCGCCGCTTCCGGCGAGAATCTTGCTGAATTCCTTCGGGATGTCGTCCTCGGAGAATTTCGCCTGCTCGCCGGGGCTGTGTGCGAAGGCGATGATGTCGGCGAGCTCTTCACCGGTCAGTTCGATCTGGGCACCGAGCTCCATCTGCTGCATCGCGATCATCGCCGGCGCGCCGCGCCACATCCGGGCGGCGAAGTCGAACGCGTCCATGGGGCCCGACATTTGCGAGATGTCGAGGGACGGCGCATCCTCGCCTCCTATGCCGTTGATCGAATGGCACACGACACAGCCCTTTTCGGCAAAGAGCTTGCGCCCCCGAGCCGGGTCCATCATCGGCATCATCAGCATCGGCCGCCCGTTCATCGATGTGCCATCGGTTCCGCCGCTGCCCATCATACCGTGGCTGCTGGCCAAGATGGGACTGGCAAAGACGGCGAGAGACAGTGCCGCGACGAGCGGCTTTGTGACGTCGTTCAATTTGAGATTGGTCATTTTTCACATCCTTCGGTTGATTTTTTGTGGAGGCCTTCGCCTCAACCGATGGGTATGGGGGACGGCGGCCCGACTTTCATGAGGGCGACGCCGCACTTGTTGACGGGCAGCGCGGTGCGCGGCCCGTCGGGGCGGAACAACAACACCGCCGTGCCGCCGCAAAGGGCCGGCACAACGCAACCACCGCCCGCGCCCGTCGCGCAATGCGCCACGCCCTCGCGATGATGGGAGTCCTGCTCTGCCACCGCCACATTTGCCATCACGCTTGCGGGGGCAGGATCAAGGGCAAAAGCCGGGCCATTCGACCAAGCCAGCGCAAACAGGGCAGCCAGGGCAATCACAAAGGGGCGTAATGCAAGGAACATCGCGGCCTCTCTTTCAGAACCACCCCGACACTTGGCAGGGATTGCCCGTGGCCGATTTGATCGCCATCAACTGCGACCTTGTGCCGCGCCCCGGCATCCACGCCGGCAGCGCCGGGATCAGCCGATGGCCGGCAGCGGGTTGAGCACCGCCCGTGTCTCCATCGGCACACGGTCATAAAATTCGATGATCTGATCATTGGTATTGGTGGGCCGCGCGCAGCCGTTGGAGACCTGCCTGCCAACGGTCTCGGGGCGGGGAGGTGTCGTGAATGCGCAGAAAGGTATCGTCGCGCCCGGGCTGAAAAGAGGTAGAGCGCCCACGCCCCGAGCGGGTTTGTCGGGCCGCCCGGCATGCCATCGGCATAGCGTGCGTAGGCGCCCGGGTTGCGCCGTATCATCGCCGGGATAGGCGTCCAGCTCGGCCATTCCTTCTTGGCGCCGATATAGTATTCGCCCGTATGATAAAGACCCTGGCGTCCGATCTCAACCGTGTAACGCATCGCCCGGCCCTCGGGCAGGGTCCAGTAAAGCGCGAATTGCGATGGTTCGACGTGGATTTCGAAAGGTGGCAGCGGCTCTTCCAGTGTGACCTCGCGCGGTAAATAGTCCGTCGGCAACTCCGCGACAGGGACCATCGCATCATAGGCTTGTACCCCATGTGCCAGAGCAACAGTCGGAATGGACGACAAAACCACCTGCGCCGCCCCGATACCCGCCATGAAATCGCGTCGTTTCATTCCTGAACCTCCCCTGGTGATTGCAATGATTGTGAATGCGACGTCCGCCAATTCCCGGCCCGTATCCCCGGGTTCGCCGCTGTTTTGGGTGTCCGTGCGAAGGATGGGCAGCCTCAGCAACGCCGTCAATCCGCCTCCGGTCCGGTTTTGCAGGATCAACTCGCCGTCATGGAACAGCGTGCCGCCGCGCAGGACGGCGAGTCCGAGGCCATGTCCGCCCGTCTCCTGCGAGCGCGACAGGGTGCCACGACCTTGCCGATTTCGTCCTCGGGGATGATGCCAACTGGCCGGCCACGCCAAACGGGTTGACGGGTCTGGTTGATCGGTTCCGAGCCGCCGGCCTGCCGGAAAAATTTCCTTTATGCCTACCGACGGCCCACACCCCTTCGGCGCGACGCTGCTCTGCAAGGCGGGTGCCAGAACCTCGGCCCGCATAAGCGGACGGCTACTTCGCCGACGATCACACGTCCTTCTGGGGTTGCAAG
>JADQCC010000242.1:2449-4921 GCA_016278295.1 Roseovarius sp.
CCGACGCGATTACCTGGCTGCACCCGTCACGCGTGACTTTGAAAGACCTCCGTCGTCCCGTCCGGCAAGACGAGCAGCGTGTCGAACGCCTCGCGCCGATTGCCCATGTCCATGCCCGGGGCGCCGATCGGCATGCCCGGAACCGCCAGGCCGATGGCCTCGGGCCGCTCTGCGAGCAGGCGTTCGATATCGCTGGCAGGCACGTGACCTTCGATGACGTAGTCATCGACAAAGGCCGTATGGCATCCGCTGATATCGGGCACGATGCCCGAACGCTCCTTGAGTGCCCAGAGCTGTTCCTGGTCGATGTTTTGCGCCGTGATGTCGAATCCGGCCTTGTCCATGCGGTCAACCCAGGCCGAACAGCAGCCGCATGTCGGCGACTTGTAGGCTTCGATCCGGGACCGTTGCCCCTGTGCCGCTGCGCGACCTGCCAACGCGGTGGCAGCCGCGCCGATGATGAGAAAGTTGCGTCGATCCATGGAGGGCTCCTGTTACAAACGTGTCATGGGTGTGGGGGATTGTGGTGATTGGCATCCGCCGCAGGCCGTTCATACCGGCTGAGCGGGATATCCGGCTTTTTCAAGCGCGGCCTTTATCGCACCGATATCCTGACCGGAGCGCACGTTGACGGTTCGCTCGGCCAGATCGGTCTCGACCTCGGCCTTCGGGTCAAGGGCCTTGAGCGCCGTTTCGATCGTCGCGGTGCAATGGCCGCAACTCATGTCGGGGACGTTTAACTTCATTTCGATTTCTCCTCTTCCTTCATGCATTACCTGCGTGTGCCTGCCCACATTGGCATGGGTGAACGGCCAGCTTCTCCTTGCCGCGGCTCATCTCGCGGGTCAGCCAGAACCCGGAGAGGAGCAACAAGGCGCCGCCCAGGATCATGCCCTGTGCCGGGGCCTCGCCAAAGACGAGATATCCCAATGTCGCAGCCACGACCGGCGAGACGATGATATCGACCAGCGCGTAGACATTCGCATTGAGCTGCTTCAGCACCAGCGAGATACCGAAATAGGCGAAGCCCGTCGATATGATGCCAAGGCAGCCCGCCCACAGCACCACCGGCAGCGACAGGCCGAGGGCGGGGTAGGAGATGAACTTGCCGATCTCGCCCGATCCGGCCAGAACCAGCGTGGGTGACAGCAGGATAGCCCCGACCGCCATGGACCAGAAGATGTCATTGCCCGTCTCCTCGCGCCCCTCGTGGCGCATGTATGTGACCATGGTGGCGTAGATCGCCCCGTCGCCAAGCGCGACGAGGTTTCCAAACCAGTCGCCGCCCTCCAGCGGTTTGGCCAGCACGATGCCCACCAGCGCGAGCGCGAAGATCAATACGTAGCTTTTCTTCGCCGGCTCACCGAGGAACAGGGCCGAGAAGATGAACACGAAGAAGGGGGCGACGCTCCAGAACACCACGGCATTGGCGATCGGCACGAGCGTCATCGCGTAATTGAACACGCTGATCTGTGCGGCGATGAGCGCGCCGATAACGACCGTGTCCTTCACGTTGCCGCGGGGAAACCGCAGCGGCCGCCCCGTCGCGCGCGGGATTGCCAGCGCGAGGAAAGCGGCGGCGAAACTCAGCGCGTAGAAATTCAACGTCTGGATCGGGATCGCATCCCCGGTCAGCTTGACGAAGACGCCGATCGTCGCCTCGGAGACGGTGACAAGGGCAAGCAGAAGAACGGTCCGCATGTTACGTTGACCGAGCATGTCGAGAGTTTTCCTGCCGTTGCGACCGCGCCACCCAGCACATGTCGCACATGGCGTCCCCGTGCGACAGCGTCCGGTGCCGGCGATAGTGACCGCGCTCTCCGTCCCCGGCGATCAGGTCCGCGCCCGGCCAGTCGTAGGTGCACCAACTCTGGCGGAATGCTTCCAGCGTATCTGGGTCGCCCTCGGTCTCGGCCAGCCGGCGCACGAAGCTCTGTGGCGGGCAGCATGTGAAATATGTGAGGATGTCGTCGCCGTCGCGCCGCGTCTCCACCGCATAGCCCGGCGCGCCCGGGGCATTGAACGGGAAAACAAGGAGTGTGCGGATCGTCCAGCGCAGCCGCCGTCCCGGGTCGCGCGTCACCAGCCGTACGGGCAGCGAACTCAGCCGCAGCATCCTGCGGTAGACGTCCCATCCGAGATCGGCCACCACGCAGCGCGCGGACTCGGGCGTCAAGCCGAGATAACGAAGGCTGCGGTCGGCGGCTGTGCTCCACACGGCCAGTTCGACCATCACCCTGTTGCCAAGACCGGGCAGCGCGCCAATACCCGCTTGCGTCCGCAGGCGGCACACCTCGCCGTCCATCTCATCGAGAAACCGCGCAATCTCGGGATCGAGCCAGCGGGTCTGGGTGCCGTCCGAATATGTCAGGAGACTGTTGGCCAACCCTCTGCGGGCGGCCTGTCTGATGACACGCCGGATGATCCGCCGCGCCAGTCGAAGCCGAAGCGATGGCGCCGATTGTGTAGCTG
>JADQCC010000264.1 GCA_016278295.1 Roseovarius sp.
GGCGGGTCAGCGGAAGCTGTCCAGGAGGGTGACCACTTCCTGTGCGGACCGGGCGCGCAGGATTTGCGGGGATATCTGCCGCAGGCGGGCGCGCTCCAAGGCGGTGCGGCGGGCCGAACGGGCGGGCAAGGCGGCGGCGACCAAGGTGGATTTCTTTACGCTGGTGCGGGGAGAGGATTGATGGAGGCGGCAGCGCTTGGTGGCGGTTTTGGCGATGCGCCGGTGGATTCGGCGCGCGCGTTTCGCGCGGTGATGCGGGCGATGGCGCGGCCCGGCACGGTGGAGGTGGTGGCGGGTGCCGCGCCGCCCGCGCCGCTGTCGGTCGCCGCCGGTGTGGCGGTGCTGGTGCTGTGCGATCCCGGTACGCCGGTGTACCTGGCGGGCGGGCATGACACGCGCGGCTTGCGCGGCTGGATCGGGTTTCACACCGGTGCGCCGGTGGTGGCGGAGCGGGGCGACGCCATGTTCGCGCTGGGGGTGTGGGAGTCGCTGGCGCCGCTCGATGGCTATGCCTTGGGTGAGCCGGAGTTTCCCGACCGGTCGGCCACGCTGATCGTCGAGATGGACCGGCTGGAGCCGTGCGGCGCGCGGCTGACGGGGCCGGGGATCAAGGGCGGCGCGGCGCTGTCGCTGCCCGAGGTGGCGGCGTTTCGCGACAACGCGGCGCGGTTTCCCCTGGGGCTGGATTTCCTGCTGTGCTGCGGCGACCGGCTGGCCGGGCTGCCGCGCAGCAGCCATGTGGAGGCGGGCTGATGTATGTGGCGGTAAAGGGCGGCGAGAAGGCCATCGAGGCGGCGCATGGCTGGCTCGCCGAGGAGCGGCGGGGCGACCCGGGGGTGGCGGAATTGAGCGTCGCGCAGATCCGGGGGCAGATGAGCCTGGCGGTGGGGCGGGTGATGGCCGAGGGCTCGCTGTACGATTCCGACCTTGCCGCGCTGGCGATCAAGCAGGCGCGGGGCGATTTGATCGAGGCAATTTTCCTGATCCGGGCCTATCGCACGACGCTGCCCCGGTTCGGGGCGTCATTGCCGGTGGAGACGGGCGCGATGCGCTGTGACCGGCGGATTTCGGCGGTGTTCAAGGACGCGCCGGGGGGGCAGGTGCTGGGCCCCACGTTCGATTACACGCACCGTTTGCTGGATTTCGCGCTGGCCGCCGAGGGGGAGGCACCGGAGGCCGCGCGGGTGGCGGCGGCGGAAAAGGCGATGCCGCATATCATGGGCTATCTGGACCGCGAGGGGCTGATGGAGCGCGAGGCGGAGGGCGTCGGGGTGCCCCCCGACATGACGCGGGAGCCGATGGAATTGCCTGCGGATCGCGCGCTCAGGCTTCAGGCGCTGGCGCGGGGCGACGAGGGGTTCCTGCTGGGCCTCGCCTATTCGACGCAGCGTGGCTATGCGCGCAACCACGCCTTTGTGGCCGAGCTGCGCATCGGCGCGGTGGCGGTGGAGATGGAAATCCCCGAGCTGGGATTTGCCATCGAATTGGGCGAGGTGGTGCTGACCGAGTGCGAGACGGTGAACCAGTTCACCGGGTCAAAGACCGAGCCGCCGCAGTTCACGCGGGGCTATGGTCTTGTTTTCGGCCAGACCGAGCGCAAGGCCATCGCCATGGCGCTGGTGGATCGCGCGTTGCGCTGGCGCGAGCTGGGCGAGGAGGATCAGGGGGCGCCCGCGCAGGACGAGGAATTCGTCCTGATGCATTGCGACAATATCCAGGCGACGGGGTTCCTGGAGCATATCAAGCTGCCGCATTACGTGGATTTCCAGAGCGAGCTGGAGCTTGTGCGTCGCTTGCGCCGCGAGGCCGGGGACAGGCGGGAGGCGGCGGAATGAGTGCTTGTGGAAAGATGAAGCGGGGGGGCGGACGATGAGCGAATACAATTTCGCCTATCTCGACGAGCAGACCAAGCGGATGATCCGACGCGCGATCCTGAAGGCGCTGGCGATTCCCGGCTACCAGGTGCCGTTCGCCAGCCGCGAGATGCCGATGCCCTATGGCTGGGGCACGGGCGGCGTGCAGGTCTCGGCCGCGTGCCTGATGCCCGAAGATACGTTCAAGGTGATCGACCAGGGCGCGGATGATACGACGAACGCGGTGTCGATCCGCAAGTTCTTTGAGAAGACGGCGGGGGTGGCCACCACCGAGGAGACGGCGCGCGCGAGCGTGATCCAGACCCGGCACCGCATCCCCGAGACGCCGCTGGGCGAGGATCAGATCCTCGTCTACCAGGTGCCGATTCCCGAGCCGCTGCGGTTCCTGGAGCCGTCGGAGGTGGAGACGCGGAAGATGCATGCCCTGGAGGAATACGGGCTCATGCATGTGAAGCTCTACGAGGATATCAGCCGCCACGGGGCGATCGCCACCGCCTATGCCTACCCGGTGAAGGTGGCGGGGCGCTACGTGATGGACCCCTCGCCGATCCCGAAATTCGACAACCCGAAGCTGGGCGATTGCCCGGCGATCCAGCTGTTCGGGGCGGGGCGCGAGCAGCGCATCTATGCGCTGCCGCCCTGGACAGCGGTGGTGAGCCTCGATTTCGAGGATCACCCGTTCGAGGCGAGCAAGGCGGCGGCGGATTGCGCGCTGTGCGGGGCCGGGGACAGCTATCTCGACGAGGTGATCGTGGATGACGAAGGCGGGCGGATGTTCGTCTGTTCCGACACCGATTATTGCCGCGCGCGGCGCGCGGCGGGGCATGTGGGGGCGCAAGGCGCGCCCGAGGGGGTGGCATGAACGCGCTCTTGCAGGTGCAGGGTATCGCGAAATCCTATGGCGACCGCGTGGGGTGCACCGATGTGAGCCTTGACCTGTGGCCCGGCGAGGTGATGGGGGTCGTGGGCGAGAGCGGGTCCGGCAAATCCACGTTGCTGGCCTGTCTGTCGGGGCAGATGGCGCCGGACCGGGGCGCGGTGATCTATGACACGCGCGACCGGGGGCCGATGGATGTGCTGGCGATGTCGGAGCCGGAGCGGCGGATGCTGATGCGCACCGACTGGGCGCTGGTGCACCAGACGCCGCGCGACGGGCTGCGCATGGGGGTGAGCGCGGGGGGCAACGTGGGCGAGCGGCTGATGGCCGTGGGCGCGCGGCATTACGGCGATATCCGGGCGCGGGCGGTGGACTGGCTGGGCCGGGTGGAGATCGGGCCTGACCGGGTGGACGATCCGCCCTCGGCGTTTTCCGGGGGGATGCAGCAGCGGCTTCAGATCGCGCGCAACCTGGTGACGGGACCGCGGCTGGTGTTCATGGACGAGCCGACCGGGGGCCTTGATGTCAGCGTGCAGGCGCGGCTTCTGGACCTGTTGCGAGGGCTGGTGCGCGAGATGGGCCTGTCGGCGGTGATCGTGACGCATGATTTGGCGGTGGTGCGGCTATTGGCCGACCGGCTGATGGTGATGAAGGACGGCCGCGTGGTGGAGGCGGGGCTGACCGATCAGGTGCTCGACGATCCGCAGCACGGCTATACGCAGCTGCTCGTGAGTTCGGTGTTGCAGGTGTAAGGGAAGGGTGATGATGACACGGGGAGCACGACCATGATCACCGCCTATGCACGCGAGGGAGAGGGGCTGCGCGCCCTTGGGGACGGCGAGGACGCCGCAGCGATCTGGGTCGATCTCCTTGCGCCGGATGCCCAGGAACTGGCGCTCATGTCGGGGCGCGCCGGGGTGGACTTGCCGACCCGCGCCGACCAGGAGGAGATCGAGCAATCCTCGCGGCTCTATCTCGACGGTGGCGTGCCGGTGATGACGGTGCTCCTGCCCACGCGTTCGGAAGCGGGCGAGATGGAGATCGGGCCGGTCTCGTTCGTGCTGCTGGGCGAGCGGCTGATCACGCTGCGCCACCACGCGCCGCGCCCGTTCACGAGCTTTCCGGCCAAGGCGGCGCGGGCCTCGCATGGCTGTGCCACGCCCGAGGCGGTGCTGGTCGGGCTGGTCGAGGAGATCATCGACCGGCTGGCCGACATCACCGAGCAGACCGGCCGCGAGATCGACGTGGTGGCGCGGCGCATTTTCGGGACGGAAAAGATGCGCACCGAGGATTACCGTGCCGCGATGCGCGAGATCGGGCGCGCCGAGGGCCGCGTGATGCACCTGCGCGAGAGCCTGATGACGATAGAGCGGATGCTGGGCTTTCTCGGGCCGGTGATGGACGGGCGCAAGCCGGGCAAGGGGCTGCGCGGGATGGTCAAGTCGCAATATCGCGACGCGCGCACGATCACCGAGCAGGCGGGCTATCTGCAACAGAAGATCACCTTCATGCTCGATGCCGCGCTGGGCCTCATCAATATCGAGCAGAACGCGATCATCAAGATTTTCTCGGTGGCGGCGGTGGCGTTCCTGCCGCCGACGCTGGTGGCGTCGATCTACGGGATGAATTTCGAGGTGATGCCGGAGCTTGGATGGACCTATGGCTATCCGCTGGCGCTGGGGATCATGGTGCTCTCGGCGGCGGTGCCGCTGTGGTTTTTCCGCAGGCGCGGCTGGTTGTGAAGGAGGACGGGATGATCGAGGTCGAGGGGCTGGGCAAGCGGTTCGTGCTGCACAACCAGGGTGGCGCCGTGATCGAGGTGATGGCGGGCGCGCGCCTGCGGGTGGGGCGCGGCGAGTGCGTGGCGCTGACCGGTGCTTCGGGCGCGGGCAAATCGACGCTGATGCGGATGATCCACGGCAATTACCGCGCCACCGAGGGGCGGATCGAGGTGGCGGGGGTGGACGTGGCCCGCGCCGCGCCGCGTGAGATCATCAAGCTCAGGCGCGAGCGGCTGGGCCATGTCAGCCAGTTCCTGCGGGTGGTGCCGCGGGTGCCCGCGCGCGAGGTGGTGGCCGAGCCGCTGCTGGCGCTGGGCGTGGCGCGCGGGGATGCGCTGGGGCGGGCCGAGGTGCTGCTCGGGCGGCTCAACATCCCGGC
>JADQCC010000080.1 GCA_016278295.1 Roseovarius sp.
TTGCCGTGAGCCGCGCCATCGGCAGGCCGCGGGCTGGCGATCCAACGGATTTTCAGGGCGCTTTATGCCCGCCGAATCCGAAAAACCTGTAATCGGTGCGCGAGCTTAGACAAATCGCCAGTCCGGGGGGCGGCCTGGCGATGGCGCGGCGGGCTTCGCCCTCGATTCCGCGCCAGGGGCAAGAACCGAACGGTAGGAATAGGCCAATATCGTCGCGACCCGCCGCCCCTTTTGACCGGCATTCACCCGGGGACGGCGCTCAGACCTTTGTGGCCGACACCGGCGGCGTCACGCGGCGCTTGAGCATCGCCTCGCGCCACGAGATGAAGCTGACGGAGGCGACGATCACCGTACCGCCGAGCACCACGAACGGGTCCACCCCTTCGCCGAACACCACCGCACCGAGGATCACCGCCCAGACCAGTTGCAGGAAAGTCACCGGCTGCGTCACCGTCAGCGGCGCGGCGCGGAACGCCAGCGTCATGGTATAGTGCCCCCCGGTGGCGAGGCAGGCCACGCAAAACAGCACGGCCAGCTCCCACATGGTGGGCGGCACCCAGACCGCCCAGGCGAGCGGCGCCAGCCCCAGCGTGACGAAAATCGACAGCATCGAGACAACCACCCCCGCGCTGACCCGGCCCGAAATCATCTTGGCCAGCAGGTAGGAGCCGCCGAAGAACACCGCGGTGAACAGCATCGCCACGTGCCCGGCGCCGACCTCGCGAAAGCCGGGGCGCAGGATGATCAGCGCCCCGCAGAGCGCCACCACCACCGCCATCACCCGCCGCACCGCCAGCCGCTCGCCCAGGAAAAGCGCCGCGCCCAGCGTGACGTAGATGGGCGAGAGGTAATTCATCGCGGTGACATCGGCGATCGGGATCCGGGCCATCGCGTAGAACCACAGCGCCACCCCCGCCGTGTGGAACGCCCCGCGCGCGCCGATCAGGCCCCATGTGCCCCGGTCGAGACGCAGATCGCGCAGCGTGGCGAGCATCGGCAGCAGAAAGACCAGCCCCATCGCGTAGCGCAGGAACGCCGCCTGCGGCGCGGGCACCCGCGTGCCCAGCACCTTTACGAGCGCCGTGACCCCCACGAAGAGAAGCCCCGTCACCACCATCCAGAATACGCCCCAGCCGGGGCGCGCGGCGGCCTCGGCCGAAATGCCCACATTCGCGCTCATGGCTGGCATTAACTCATGCCTTGCACGAAGTGTCGAGCGCGCGGGGTGCGGTTTGCCATGCGTGCGGCGCAAGGCCGGGCTTGCGCGGGCGCATGGCTTCGCATGGCTCAGGGCAGCGGGATATACTCGTCCGCGTCGCCCGGCGGCAGGCGAAAGCGCGCGCGGTCGCCCGCCGCCCAATCCGCCTTGGCCGCCTCGATCCGTTCGCGGGACGAGGCCACGAAATTCCACCAGATATAACGCGGCCCCGCCAGCGTCTCGCCGCCCAGCACGATCAGCCGCGCGCCGTCCGCGCCGGCGCGCAGGGAGATCCGGTCGCCGGGGCGAAACACCATCATCCGCCCGGCCTCGAACACCTGCCCGGCGACCTCGACCGCCCCCGCGACCACGTAGATGCCGCGATCCTCGTGATCGTCGGGCAGCGGCAGCGCCGCCCCCGGATCGAGCCGCGCATCGGCATAGACCATCTCGGAGAAGGTGTGCACCGGCGCGCGCGCGCCCCAGCCCCGCCCCATGATGAGGCGGACCTGTGCGCCCGCATCGTCCAGCACCGGCAGCGCGTCCGCCCCGTGATGCTCGAAACTGGCGGCGCGCTCTTCCTCGCGTTCCGGCAGCGCCACCCATGTCTGGATGCCGAAGAGGCGGCTCTCGCCCCGGCGGGTGGCGGCGCTGGTGCGCTCCGAATGGGTGACGCCGCGGCCCGCCACCATCCAGTTGACCGCGCCGGGGTGGATCATCTGGTCGGTGCCGAGGCTGTCGCGGTGCTGAAACTCGCCCTCGAACAGGTAGGTCACCGTACCGAGGCCGATATGGGGATGCGGGCGCACGTCGATGCCCTGCCCGGTCAGGAACTCTGCCGGACCCATCTGATCGAAGAAGATGAAAGGGCCGACCATCTGCCGCCGCGGTGCGGGCAGCGCGCGGCGCACCGCGAAGCCGCCGATATCGCGGGCGCGCGGCACGATCACCGTCTCGATGGCGTCCATCTCATCCGCCGCGGGGCATTTCGGCTCCAGTCCGGGGTTCCAGCTCATCGCATGTCCTCCTTGCTGAACGGGACAAGGCTAGCACGGGTGCGTGCCATATGCTGAGCCCCGCCGCCGCACAACGCCTGTGCCCCCCTCAGCCCAGCAGCAGCCCCGCCGCGATCGCCCACATCACCGCCCCCACCAGCGCGTCGAGCACCCGCCAGTTCAGGGGGCGGCGAAAGAACGGGGCGAGCAGGCGCGCGCCAAATCCCAGGCCAAGGAAGAACACGAAGCTCGCACCGACGGCGCCCGCGCCAAAACCCAGCCGGTTGTCGTATTGCGCCGAGACCGAGCCCAGCAGCACCACCGTATCGAGATAGACATGGGGGTTGAGCCAGGTGAGCGCGAGACAGGTAAGCAGCGCGCGTGCGCGACCGCCCGCGCCCTGGCCCGCCTCGAGCACCTCGCCGCCGCGCCACGCGGCGACGAAGGCGCGCGCGCCGTAAACCAGCAGGAAGGCCGCGCCACCATAGCGCATCACCCGCTCCAGCCCCGGCACCGCCTCGGCCAGCGCGCCAAAGCCCGCGACCCCGGCGGCCACCAGCACCGCGTCCGACAGCGCGCAGACCAGCACCACGGCCCAGACATGCTCGCGCCGCAAGCCCTGCCGCAGCACGAACGCATTCTGCGCCCCGATCGCGAGAATGAGTGAGAAGCCGAGCGCGAACCCCGCCAATGCCGCCTGCATGTGCCTGCCTTTCCTGTTACCCGGCGCTTGCCTAGCGGGACAGGTGGCATTACTCAAACTCATTAATCTAATTCCGCATCAGGCATTCTAATGCAGCTTTCCACCGATCAACTCGCCACCCTCCGCGCCATCCTCCAATCCGGCACCTTCGAGGGCGCGGCGCGGATTCTGGGGATCACACAATCGGCGGTCTCGCAGCGGCTCAAGGCGCTCGAAACGCGCATCGGCGCACAGCTTGTGCGGCGCGGCAGCCCCTGCACGGCGACCGCGGCGGGCCAGCGGCTGGCGGCGCATGGCGATCAGGTCGCACTATTGGAGGCGCATCTGGCGCGCGACCTGGTCGCGCTCGCCCCGCCGCCGCAGACCCGGCTGCGGCTCGCGGTCAATGCGGACAGCCTCGCCACCTGGCTGCCCGAGGCGCTGAGCGCGCTCGACGGGCATCTCTTCGATCTGGTGATCGACGATCAGGACACGGCGCATGACCGGCTTGTGCGCGGCGAGGTCCTGGGCGCGATCACGTCGCGGGCAGCCCCCTTGCCCGGCTGTGACGTGACGCCCCTGGGCCGGCTGCGCTATATCGCCGTGGCCAGCCCGGCATTCATCGCGCGGCACTTTGGGGCGGGCGTCACGGCAGCGACGCTATCCAGCGCGCCGATGCTGCAATTCGACAGCCGCGACCAGTTGCAACACCGCTGGATCACCCGCGCGATCGGCGCCGCGCTCACGCCGCCCTGCCACCGCCTGCCCTCGGCCCACGGCTTTGCCACGGCGGCGCGGCTCGGCCTTGGCTGGGGCATGGCCCCGGAGCCGCTGGTCACCCATGATCTCGCGCATGCCACGCTGCGCCCGCTGGTCCCCGGCACGCCGCTCGACACCGCCCTTTTCTGGCAATCCTCACGCCTGATGGGCGCGGCCCTCGCCCCGCTCACCCGTGCGCTCCGCCGCACCGCCCGCGCGCATCTGCTGCCACCGCTCTGACGCAAGAGGCCGCCCCATGACGGCGCGGCCCCTGCTTCATCTTGCCGAAAATATCCAGGACACAACGCCGCCGGTCAAAGCTGCGCCATCACCTCGTCGGAGGCCTCGAAATTGGTGGTGACGCGCTGCACGTCGTCGTCATCCTCCAGCGCCTCGATCAGCTTCATCAGCTTTTGCATGGTTTCGAGGTCCATCTCGGTCGTGGTGGTGGGTTTCCACACCAGCCGGGTCGATTCGCTCTCGCCGAGATCGGCCTCAAGCGCGGTCGAGACGTCATTGAGATCCGTATCGGCGCACCAGATCACGTGGCCATCCCCGGAGCTCTCGACATCCTCGGCACCCGCCTCGATGGCGGCCATCATCACCGTGTCGGCGTCGCCCGCATCGGCCGGGTAGATCACCTCGCCCTTGCGCTCGAACATGAAGCCGACGCTGCCGGTCTCGCCCAGGTTGCCGCCGTTCTTTGAAAACGTCGAGCGCACGCTGGACGCGGTGCGGTTGCGGTTGTCGGTCATCGCCTCGACGATCACCGCCACGCCGCCGGGGCCGTAGCCCTCGTAGCGGATTTCCTCGTAATCCTCGGCGTCGCCGCCGCTCGCCTTCTTGATCGCGCGCTCGATATTGTCCTTGGGCATCGACTGCGCCTTGGCCTCCTTGATGGCGAGGCGCAGACGCGGGTTCTTTTCCGGGTCCGGGTCGCCCATCTTGGCGGCGATGGTGATTTCCTTGGAAAACTTGGAAAAGAGCTTTGCCCGGACGGCGTCCTGCCGCCCCTTGCGATGCTGGATATTCGCCCACTTGGAATGGCCGGCCATGAGGTCCTCTTGTCAGATGCTGGAAATCTGGGGTCTTTTATCCGCTGTCGGCGCGCGGGGCAACGCCCCAAACTCACCGTGCCGGGCGGCTCGACGGGCGAGCCAGGCGCGGGCGTGGCTGCACCAGCGCCCGCCCAACCCCAGCCGCGCCAGAACGCCGGTCAGCAGGCGCGGTCGCGCATCACATCACGCGGGCCCGGCCTGCGGCAGGCG
>JADQCC010000008.1 GCA_016278295.1 Roseovarius sp.
AGGATCGTTAGCCGTGCCGTGATAATAGCTGTCGCGGTCAACGAGGATGGCAAGCTTTCGAGATGGTCATTCATGCTTCCTTTTGGTGAAGCATGAACCGGATCAGTCATACACAAAAGGTCGGACACTCTCTGGGATGGTCTCCTGATCAAAGGTTGGTCTCAGCAACCAAACCTTCCCATCAGGAGGCCAGTCCCGCCAATAGCGACGTCCCTCCCGCATCAGCGGGTTCGTTCAATCCCCCGCGATTCAGGTTTCACAGAAACGCTTTAATCCCTGGGCATTGTTGCCACACGTGTAGGCTGGCCGCCAACCCACCATCCCTCTCAACCGTCGCGCCGCGCCGGAACGGGAGACCTCCGCTCGCCGACCCCTTCCGCCCTGCCCCGGCGCCCCGCGTTCAGGCGCGCTCGGCGTATTCCATCGTCTCGGTGTTGACGACGATGTCCTCGTCCTGGCCGACAAAGGGCGGCACCATCACCTTTACCCCGTTGTCGAGCACGGCGGGCTTGAAGCTGTTGGCGGCGGTCTGGCCCTTGACGACCGGCTCTGTCTCGACCACGCGGCAGGTGACCTTTTGCGGCAGCGACGCGTTCAGCGCCTCGCTGTCGTGGAACTCTACCGTGATGGTCATGCCGTCCTGCAGGAAGGGGCGGCGCTCGCCGAGGATCTCGGCGGGGAGCTGGATCTGTTCGTAGGTCTCGGTATCCATGAAGATCAGGTTCTCGCCCTCCTGGTAGAGGAACTGCTGATCCTTCTGTTCGAGGCGCACGCGTTCGACCTTGTCGGCGCTGCGGAAGCGCTCGTTGAGCTTGGACCCGTTGCGCAGGTTGCGCATCTCGACCTGCGCGAAGGCGCCGCCCTTGCCGGGCTTGACGTGGTCCACCTTGACCGCGGCCCAGAGGCCGCCGTTATGCTCCAGCACGTTGCCGGGGCGAATCTCGTTTCCGTTGATCTTGGGCATGGTCCGAACCGTGTCAAAAGGTTGATTTCGTGTCTCGCGCCCCTATATCCCGCGTGATGCACGGGGGCAAGACACCCATATTTCGTTTCGGAGCGGCGCAAGCCATGCGCATTTTGCATGGATGCTATGCCTCTATGCTCTATCCGAATCGATCAAAACGCGTCATAACCGCCGACACGCCCGAAACGCAAGAGCAATAAGAACAGGACGAAGCATGAAGGATTTCGTTGATGGCACGGCTTTCAACGCCGAACAGGGAAACCGTGCGCGTAAACTCTTTGCGGCCGTGGTACTGGCCGCGCTCGATGATGCCATCGCCGATGACAAGAAATACGGCAATGGCCCCGAGCAGATCGCCCGCTGGGCACGCTCGCGCGATGGGCGCGAGGTGTTGTCCTGTGCCGGGATCGACCCCAACGAGCGCGTGGTCTGCGGGCTGATGGAATTCGTCGGCAAGGGGGTACGCACCTCGGTCGCGCTGTCGCGCGAGGAAAGCGAGCGCCGCAACGCCGCGGCGCAGGCCGAGGCCGCCTGAACGGCATCGCGCGGCATCGCCGATCCGGCCCCGTCGCACGCGGCGGGGCCTTTACTTTGCCAAGGGCGGGGATGGCCGCATGACGCGCGCGATCATGATCCAGGGGGCCGGCTCGAATGTCGGCAAGTCGCTCTTGGTGGCGGGGCTGGCGCGGGCCTGCCTGCGGCGCGGGATCGGCGTCGCGCCGTTCAAGCCGCAGAACATGTCCAACAACGCCGCCGTGACCGCGGATGGCGGCGAGATCGGGCGCGCGCAGGCGCTACAGGCCCGCGCGGCGGGGCGCGCCCCCCTGACCGACATGAACCCCGTGCTGCTCAAGCCCGAGGGCGCGCACGGCGCACAGGTCATCGTGCAGGGCCACCCGGTGGGCAGCCTCGGCGCGCGGGATTACACGCGGGAAAAGCCGCGCCTGATGGGCGCCGTTCTCGACAGCTTTGCCCGGCTTGGGCGTGGCGCCGACCTGATCATCGTGGAGGGCGCGGGCAGCCCCGCCGAGATCAACCTGCGCGCCGGTGACATCGCCAACATGGGCTTTGCCCGCGCCGCCGGCGTGCCGGTGATCCTGGTGGGCGATATCGACCGCGGCGGGGTGATCGCGCAGATCGTCGGCACGCAGGCGGTGCTGGAACCCGATGACGCGGCGATGATCCGGGGCTTCGCGGTCAACAAATTCCGCGGTGACATCGCGCTTTTCGCGGATGGCGAGCGCGCCATCGCCGCGCGCACCGGCTGGCCCTCGCTGGGGGTGGTGCCGTGGTTCGAGCACGCCTGGCGCCTGCCCCCCGAGGACGTGCAGGATCTTGCCTCGTCGCGGGGCGGGGCCTGCCGCATCGCCGTGCCGCAGCTGGGCCGCATCGCCAATTTCGACGATCTGACGCCGCTTGCAGGCGAGCCGGGCGTCACGCTGGACATCATCCCGCCGGGCCGTCCCCTGCCCGCCGATGCCGACCTGATCCTTGTCGCGGGCAGCAAATCCACCATCGCCGACCTGGAGGATTTCCGCGCCAATGGCTGGGATATCGACCTCGCCGCCCATGTCCGGCGCAGGGGCCGGGTGCTGGGCGTTTGCGGGGGCTACCAGATGCTGGGCCGCCGCGTCGCCGACCCCGACGGGATCGAGGGTCCGCCCGGCGCGGTCGAGGGGCTGGGCCATCTCGATGTCGAGACGGTGCTGCAACCGCACAAGCGGCTGGGCCTCACCGAGGCGCGGCACGAGCCCTCGGGCACGCCGGTGCGTGGCTACGAGATACATCTGGGCGAAACCGCCGGCCCCGATTGCGAACGCGGCTGGCTGCGCGTGGGCAGCCGGCGCGAGGGCGCGCAATCGCCCGACGGGCGGGTTCAGGGCACCTACCTGCACGGGCTTTTCGCCGAGGACGGGTTTCGCGCCGCTTACCTGGCCGATCTCGGCGCGGTGTCGGATCTGCTATATGAGGATGCGGTCGATGCCACGCTCGACGCGCTCGCCCGGCACCTGGAGACGCATCTCGACGTGGACCGGCTGCTGTCGCTCGCGGCAGAGCCGGTGATCCCGCCGGAGAATCAGTCGAAATCCTGAGAGCTGAGGGCGCGGTGGATCTCGCGGCGCACCAGCTTGCGCACGTTGCGGGTGATCCGCTCGCCCAGCGTGCCCATGAGCTCCTGGCGCACGATCTCTGCCACGAGGTCGCGCAGCGCCTCCTCGTCGAGCAATGCCTCGTCCTCGATGGCAAAGGCGTTGTCCTCCGCCTCGCGCGCCTCGTCATCCCAGCCGCGGGCAAACGCGCGGCCCTCCTCGCGCGGCTCTGTCTCTTCGGGATGATCCGAAGCGGTGAGGATATTGTCGTCCCCGTCGGCTTCGCCGGTGTCATCGACATCGCGCCATTCAAGCGACGGGGCCGCCGCGTGATCGGCAAA
Organism: Roseovarius sp.; assembly: GCA_016278295.1. Classification (GTDB taxonomy): domain Bacteria; phylum Pseudomonadota; class Alphaproteobacteria; order Rhodobacterales; family Rhodobacteraceae; genus Roseovarius. Next base: position 3,396 of record JADQCC010000008.1, read on the forward strand.
GGCATCCTCATCGTCGCCATCGGGCTCCCACGCGGTTGGCGCGGCCGATTCGTACCGGTCGAACATCGCGGCTATCCCCTCAATCGCGGCATCCTCGTCGTCGGTGTGGGTGTCGGTCCCGGCCGCGCCGGATGCCGCCCCGGCCTGCGTATCCCCGCCCTGGTCAGACGGTGTCGGCGACAACGCGGCGATATCGTCCTCGGCCAAAGCATCGGTCGCGGTATCATCCGCGCGCGCGGCATCGGTATCGGTTTCCGTATTGGTATCCGTATCGGCCCCTGACAGAACATCGGCACCGTCATCTTCTGCGCCGCGGTCCCCGGACTCGGGCTCAGTCACGGGCTCGAACCCGGACTCAAGCGACGGCCCGATATCGGGCGGATGAGCCTCGGTCAGCCCTGCCGATGCAGAGGTCGCGCGATCCGACCGATCACCTCTCTCCGACGGCTCTGCCTCATCAATGCGCTGCGACGGCATCAGAACCAGACGCTCATCTCCGCGCGCCTCCTGCGACGCCTTGCCATCCTTCTCCGGCCCGTTCGATACGAGTCGGCGAATCGACGACAGGACGTCTTCGATATCCACGTTTGCGACCGGGTCCGTCATGCCTGCTACCGTTCTTACCTCGCGAACAGTTTACCCGCGCGGGTGAATTCGCACAACCTATTCGGAAACTTTTCAGTTCTTTCCGAGCGCCCGCAACACGCGGTCGAGCTTCTTGCCCTCCGGGCTTATGGGGACCGGGGCGGTCTTGACCAGATCATAATACACCGCCGGATCGTAGGTCTGAACCCCGAGGTTGAGGTCGCGCACCGTCAAATTCCCCATCGACGCGAGCACCGCATAGGCCGCGATTACGACATCGGCATTGGCCGAGATGAGATTGGCCTCGGCATCGAGCAGCTCCTGCTCGGCGTCGAGCACGTCGAGCGTGGTGCGCGCGCCGAGTTTCACCTCCTCGCGCGTGCCCTCGAAGGCGACCCGCGCGGCGCGCACCGCCTCGCGGTTGGCCTCGCGCCGTGCCCGCGCGGCGCGCAGGTTGGCAAAGGCGTTGCCCACGTCCTGCTTGACCTGAAGCCCGGCGAGCTGAAGCTGCGCCAGCCGCTGATCGCGCTGCGCCTGTGCCTGCCGCTCAAGCGATGTGAGCCGCCCGCCCTCGTAGATGGAGCCGCGCAGTTCCAGCCCCACGCTGCCCGAACGTGAAAACTCTGAATCGGCAAGGTCGTTGGTGGTGCCCAGCCGCCCGGTAAGGTTGAGCGTGGGCAGCTTGGCCGCCGCGGCGGCCTGCATGTTGAGCTCTGCCACCGTGACGTTGCGCTGCGCCTCCAGGACGGCGGGATGCCGACGCACCGCCGCTGCCTTGGCCGCGGCCACGTCGCTGCGCGGCTGCGGCAGGTCACCCGGCGTGCGCAGATCACCGGGCGCGCGCCCGACAGCCTCGCGGAATTCCTCGACCGCGCGCTCGAAATCGCCCTCGGCTGTCGCCAGACCGCTT
>JADQCC010000189.1 GCA_016278295.1 Roseovarius sp.
TTCGAATCTCTTATCACCCACCACTTCACTTTATCCCATGTTTTCAACGATTCGATGGGGTATTTCAGGCCTTCTGAAATATGTGTGACACGTAGTTCGACGCCAGAGTACAGTGTCGGTTCCGGCGGATTTCCGAGGCGCGATTGAACGGGCCAACAGCAATCGGGGTCGGCGCCGGATCGGGGAAGATGTGACCGGTTATCCCTGCCCGTCGCGTGACGTATGACGTGGTTGCCGATTACGGAAAGCCGATATCTGGCAGGATGGGTCGCCGCGTCACGGCCGCCAAAAACGCGACCGAGACCGGCATGGCAGGTCTATCTGCGATTCTCCTGCGTTCAGTCGGGACTCGCATTGTCAGCAACAAACGGCTTCGCTAGGGTCCTCTGAGTGTTCCAAAAACATGAGACAGGGAGAACGTAATGAAAGACATGGCAAAATTGGCGCGAACGTTGGTGACGGGAGCCGCGCTGGTAGTGGGGCTGGCGGGCGCGACGATCGCGCAGGACCTCAAATTCTTTACCATCGGCACGGGCGGCACCGCCTATACCTACTATCCTGTCGGCGGTGTGATCGCCAATGCCATCTCCAAGCCGCCGGGGTCGCGCCCCTGCGACGAGGGCGGGAGCTGTGGCGTGGACGGGCTGATTGCCTCCGCCGTCTCGTCGCGGGGATCGGTGGACAACGTCAACGCCATCGTTTCCGGGCTGCGCGATTCCGGGTTTGCCCAGTCGGACGTGGCCTATTGGGCCTATACCGGCACCGGCACGATGGAGGGGCAGCCCCCCGCCGAGAACCTGCGCACGATCGCCGCTCTTTTCGAAGAGCATATTCACCTCGTTGCCAAGGCCGACAGCGGTATCGACAATGTCGCCGACCTGAAAGGCAAGCGCGTGTCGCTGGATGAGCCGGGCTCGGGCACATATGTCGATGCCAAGCTGATCCTCGAGGCCAACGGCCTGTCCGTTGATGACGTGACCGCCGAGGCCCTCAAGGGCAACGCGGCCTCTGACGCGCTGCGCAACGGGCGTATCGACGCGTTCTTTGTCGTCGCTGGCTATCCGACCGGGTCGCTCGTGGAGTTGGCCTCGGCGGAAGATATCAAGCTGGTGCCCATTTCCGGGGCCGGGGCGGAGGCGTTGACGGAAAAATACGGCTTCTTTGCCCAGAGCGATATTCCGGCAGGAACGTATGAGGGCGTCGAGGCCACCCCGACGGTGGCCGTGGGCGCGCAATGGTTTACCTCGGCCGAGCAGGACGAAGAGCTGATCTATCAGATCACCAAGGCGCTGTGGAACGACAATTCGCGCAAGTTGCTCGATGTCGGGCACGCCAAGGGCAAGACGATCACGCTCGATACCGCGCTGAACGGGGTCGGGGTTCCGCTGCACCCCGGCGCCGAGCGGTTCTATCGCGAGGCCGGCGTGCTGAAGTAACGCCGGAAAGCCCGTGACATCACCCGGCCGCGCCCCAAGGCGGCCGGGTTTCTTGTTGACCATGCCGATCACATGGGGAGCCGGCCATGTCGCAGCACGATCCCGATCCGGGCCTGAGCGCAGATCAACTGCATGAGATCGAACGGAAATTCGATCCCGAACTGGCCTTTCGCCCGACCGGCCGCGCCATTGGGATGGTCATCAGCGCCGTGCTGGTGGCGATGTCGGCCTATCACATCTACGCCGCCGGGTTCGGGCTGGTGCGCGAGCTGTTGCATCGCGGGATCTATCTCTCCTTTGTGCTGGGGCTCGTCTTTCTGCTTTTCGGCCGACGCCGCGCGCTGAGCACCGAAATCCCCGAACCGGCTTGGTTTCGCGTCGGCGGCGTGCCCATCATGGATATTCTCCTGGCCGTTCTGGCGGTCATGGCATCGCTCTACCTGCCGCTTCTGCCGCCCGAGGTCGTTTCTGTCCGCGTCGGCAACCCGTCGGCCTCTGATGTGGCGATGGGCACGGCCCTTCTGCTGCTGACGCTGGAGGCGACGCGGCGATCGGTGGGGATCACGCTGCCGATTATCGCCCTCGTCTTTGCCGCCTTCGCGCTTTTCGGTCCGTGGGCGCCGGGGGCGCTGAAGCATGGCGGTGTCTCGTGGGAGGGGCTGATCAACCACCTCTACATGACCAATCAGGGCATCTACGGCGTCGCGATCGGGGTCATGGCGCAGTATGTGTTCCTGTTCATCCTCTTCGGCGTGCTGGCCACGCGCATCGGGCTGGGACAACTCTTTATCGACATCGCCATGGTCATCGCCGGGCGCTATGCCGGGGGGCCGGCCAAGGTCGCCATATTCTCGTCGGCCTTCATGGGGACGATTTCAGGATCGAGCATCGCCAACACGGTGACGACCGGCGCCCTGACCATCCCGGCCATGAAAAAGATCGGCTATCCGCCGCATTTTGCCGGCGCGGTCGAGGCGACCTCGTCTACCGGGGGGCAGATCACGCCGCCGATCCTTGGCGCCGCGGCCTTCATCATGGTCGAGTATCTGGAAATCCCGCTGCGCGACGTGCTTGCGGCCGCTCTTTTCCCGGCATTGCTGCATTATTTCGGTATCTTCATCATGGTCCACCTCGAAGCCCGCAAGCTGGGCCTGCGTGGTCTTCGGGCCGAGGAACTGCCCAGGGCCGGGCTCGTCCTGCGCCAGCACTGGCTGTCGATCATTCCGCTGTTCATCCTCGTCTATATGATCCTGACCGGCAAAACCCCGGATTTTGCCGCCGTTTACGGCATCATTGCCTGTGTCGTCGTCGGCTTTCTAAACCCCGTCAATCGGCTGACGGTGCGCGATCTGTGGGTCGCGTTGTCGGATGGGGCAAGGAACACCCTGGCAGTGGGCGCCGCGGCCGCCACCGTCGGGATCGTGGTGGGGGTCGTGACGCTGACGGGTGTCGGTTTTCGGATGGGGTATGTCGTGGTTCAGTCCGCGACGGATATCGGTAATGCGATCGGCGCCATCTGGCCGCTCAGCCTGTTCACGGTGGGGCAGTGGACGCTGTTCTTTTCCCTGGTTCTGATCGCTGTTGCCTGCATCATCATGGGGGCGGGCATTCCGACCACGGCCACATACATCATCCTTGTCGCGGTGGCCGCCCCGGCCCTGGGGCTGCTGAATATCGAGCCGATCGTCGCGCATTTCTTCGTTTTCTACTACGGCGTGCTGGCGGACATCACACCGCCCGTGGCGCTGGCGGCCTATGCCGCCGCGGGCATTGCCGGGGCCAACCCGTTCACGACCGGGAACACGGCGTTCCGGCTGGGCATCGCCAAGGCCCTGGTGCCGTTCGTGTTCGTCTATTCACCGGCGCTGCTGATCATCACGGACGGGTTCACCTGGGTCAGCTTTGCGGTCACGCTTGCCGGGGCGATGATCGGCATTGCGGGGCTTGGCGCGGCCTTTTCCGGGTTTTTCCTGACGCGCATGACCCGGCTTGAGCGCTGCTGGGTCGGCCTCGTGTCGCTGCTTTTCATCGCTCCGGGTTTGACCACGATGGCATTGGGCGCGTTGCTCTGGTCGCCGATTGCGATCTTGCAATTCAGCAAGCGTTTGAAGGAGACGTAGCCAGCCTGGGGCGTTGTCGCAAAGGCCAGCATTGAACGGGTGCTGGCAGATTTGGGGGGGCGGGGGCGCGGTGCGGGTGTCAAGGAAGGATGGAGCGTGTCCGGGAAGCTCAAAACCGGTGCCCGCTTTTGAGCGGCACGCTCTAGAGCGGCAAGGCATGAACGGCCGGGGCCCGATTAGCCCCTTGTGCGCGGTCGGGCGCTTGGCTATCAGGCGCGGACAGGGTGATTAGCTCAGTTGGTAGAGCGCCTCGTTTACACCGAGGATGTCGGGAGTTCGAGTCTCTCATCACCCACCATTCCAAGCCTTTGATCTCAAATAAAACTCTTGCAAACAAACGCTTCCGACCGTTCTGTCGTTACAAATTTGGTTACAAAAGGTCGCGGTCATGGCAGGCAGAGTCTGGAACATGGTGAATCGCAGTGGGCGCTATCACGCGCGGCTGGTGGTGCCGAAAGATTTGCGCGGAATCGTCGGCAAGACCGAGCTGCGCACCCCACTAGGCGGGGACTACCGGCAAGCCCTCACGCTGCTGCCGGGCGCAGTCGCGCAGCTTCAACACCAGATCGCCATTGCCGAACAGAAGGCCGGGGCAGGGGGCAGGCAACCCGGCTCGCCGCGCTATCCTCTTGCACCTGACCAGATCGCAATGAGCCATTACATGCAGCGGCTGGCCTTCGATGATGAGCTGCGCAATGATCCGCGCTGGCCGTCTGTCGGCATTGATGATGTTCTGGTGCAACGGCTGCGCGCGGCGGTAGCAGGCCGGGCCAATGATAATGAGCTAGCCGATCTGGTAGGGCCGCAGATCGAGCGTTTCCGTGCCTCTGGCAATCTCGACGCAGCCCCCGGTAGCGATGAATGGCGGGCAATCGCCCGTGCCCTTTGCAGTGCTGAGCTAGAGGCGCTGGAACGAGTCGCTGAGCGCGACGAGGGAGATTTCACTGGCACCCCGAGCGCGCCGATTATCAAGGATGCGCAGCCCCTGAGAGCGCGCCTGCGCCGGTTAGTATCAAGCGTCTTTGGGCAGACTATGTGCAGATGCGCATGCAGGCAGGTTCGATGCGCGACGGCGGTAAGCGGCAAGCCTCTGTTATCGAGGGGCTGCGCAAATTCGTAAAGCATGACGACGCGGCGCGATTGACGCGAAAGGATATCATCGGATGGCGCGATTACCTTCGGACAACGCTATCCGCGAAAACGATAAGCGATGTTCACCTTTCGACGGTGCGCTCTTTGCTGAATTGGGCCGTCGAGAATGACCGCCTGCCCGAGAACATCGCGGCAACGGTGAAACAGCCCAAGCCG
>JADQCC010000071.1:0-20303 GCA_016278295.1 Roseovarius sp.
TCGGGCGCAGCAAAGGCGGCATGAACACCAAGCTGCACGCCATCTGCGACAGCCTGGGACGTCCGCTTGACCTCTTTGTCAGAGGTGGTCGCAGAAATTCGGACCAGTTGTTAAGGTGGATCGTATGACGAGAGAGACGATCCAAAATGACAAAGAGAAAGACGCATTCGCCTGAGTTCAAGGCGAAGGTCGCGCTTGAAGCGATCCGAGAAGAGATGACGCTGGCCGAGCTGTCGAAGAAGTATGGCGTGCATCCGAACCAGATCAGCACTTGGAAGCGCACGGCGATTGAGAATATGGCGACGGCGTTCACCCGGCGGGGCGTTGATACCGGGAAGGGGAACGAGGCCGAGATATAGTCACTCGGAACCATTGTTCGTATCATTGTCTGACATATATGAGGAGACGATGCGATGGTGGGGCGTGTGGCGGACGAGGTGGTTCTGAGCGACGAGGAGCGAACCTTTCTGGAGGCACAGGTGCGGCGTCACAAGGCGGCGCGATCGCTTTCGGACCGATGCCGTATGATCCTGCTCTGTGCGGACGGGCTGCAAAGCAAAGAAGTCGGTGCTCGGCTCGGAGTCCATGAACACACTGTCGGAAAATGGCGCCGGCGTTTCGTGAAGGATCGGATTGAGGGATTGACCGACGAATACCGCCCCGGTCGGCCGCGCACTGTGTCTGACGCGCAGGTGGCCGAGGTGATCGAGCGCACGCTGAACACGGCGCCCAAGGACGCCACTCATTGGTCGATCCGGACCATGGCCACCGAGACTGGCCTGTCGCACACCACGATCCGCAGGATCTGGAGCGCCTTCGGCCTGCAACCCCACCGGAGCGAGACGTTCAAGCTGTCCACTGATCCGTTGTTCGTCGACAAGGTGCAGGACATCGTCGGTCTCTACATGTCGCCGCCGAACCGGGCTATCGTGCTGTGTGTAGACGAAAAATCCCAGATCCAGGCGCTGGACCGCGAGCAGCCGGTGCTGCCAATGGCACCAGGTGTCGCCGAACGCAGAACCCACACATACATTCGCCATGGCACGACCTCGCTCTTTGCCGCGCTCGACATCGCCACGGGGGCGGTGATCGGCAAATGCTACAAACGGCATCGGGCGACCGAGTTCCTCGATTTTCTCAAAAAAATCGACGCCGCGGTGCCGGAAGGCCCGGACGTGCATCTGGTGATGGATAACTACGCCACGCACAAGACGCCGAAAATCAAGGCCTATCTTTCCATCGAGCAGGCCAGACCGTGCGACCGCACCGTTTCGGTGTTCGTCGCCGAAATGAACCGGCCTGCTGACTTTTCCACCTCCCTGGCGAGTGGCTTTGTCACAAACTGGGATATGAGTTCCGCCATTGCCTTTGAATCGGAATTCAGCTTGGCCGTCGCGGCGGTGGACAATTGAACCATTCCCGCGTTGTCTTGCGTAACCCGATCAAGATTTGTCATGGCGTCGTTGATCTCCTTGAGGCTTAGCGCCTGCTCGTTTGAAGAGTTGACGATACCTGCCAGCATGGCGGATACGGCTTCGAACCGCTTGAGCATCGACACCAGGGCGCCCCCGGCATTTCCGACGAGCTCCACGCCATGATTGACCTGCGACGCACCGTTATGGATCAACGTTTTGATTTCCATGGCCGCCTCGGACGATCGCTGCGCGAGGGCCCGCACCTCGGAGGCGACAACGGCGAACCCGCTACCGGCCGGCCCTGCGCGCGCGGCTTCGACACCGGCGTTCAGTGCAAGCAGATTGGTCTGGAACGCGATGTCGTCGATGAGCCCGACAATTTGCGAGATCTTGTCGGAACTGTCCTTTATATCATTCATGGCGTGAATGGCGTTTTGCACCACTTTGCCGCTTTGTTCGGCGTCTTGCTTGGCCGCGTCGAGATTGACCTCGACATCATGGGCATTGGCGGCGGAGATATCGACATTCGTTGTGATCTCATCGATCGCCGCAGCCGTTTCCTCCAGCGTCGCTGCCTGATTTTCCGTTCGCCGGGACAAATCACCCGATGCCGAGCTGATTTCGGCGGCGCCGGAAAAGACGCTCGAGGATACCTGTTTCATTTCGAGCAGCATATCCTGCAGATTGTCCTGTGCCCGGTTGAAATCATCGCGCAGCTTGGCATAGCCTTCCGACATCTGGGCGTCGATGCGACGGGATAAGTCACCTTTCGACAGGCGCTCCAGCCCATCTCCTATCGCCGTGACCGCCGCCGTTTGTTCGCTCATGCGCGCTTGCCTTTCGGATTCCTGTTTGGTGGCCATTTCCTGCTTTTCGAGCAGGTCATCGCGAAACACCGCAAGCGCGTTGGCGATGCGAAACACTTCATCGCTGGCACGGTCGAACCCGGCCACCTTCTGCATATCACCGCTGGCCAGCCGCTCCGTGGTTTCGCTGATGCGCCGCAGTGGGCGCTGGATCATCAGCCGGGTAAGGAAAAGCGCAACGATCAGCGCGGCACCGGTCAGCGCAAGGAGCATATTCACGCGTTGCTCCGCTTTGGTGATTTCGCTCTGGATTCCCGTCGCCATCGTTGCGATCTCGTTTTGGCTTTCGCCGCCGAGTTCGGCCGCACGGCTGCCGATCTTCAACACCGCGTCAGAGGCTGCCGCAACGGCGTTTTCGGCAGCTTCATTTGCCGAAAGAGCGGCGATCTTGTAGGCGGACAATCCGGTTTCGGGATCGGCCAGCGCAGCAATCGCGGCCAACCCTTCGGTAAGACGACCGCTGTCGAAATCGCTGTACCCGGAAAGTGCTTTCGCGGCGTGTTGCATGGGCACGGACGCCGTGCGCGCCTCTTCGATACCCGGCGCGACCGCAACATTGAGCGCGGCTTCCTGAAACCGGCCGACCCAGCTATTGATCTCGAACAGCGTGCCGATGTAATCGACCTCGCCGTCGAGCAGGCCCTGAATGGCATTTCGGTTGTTCGTGCTTGCGTCTTCGGCCGCAATTGTCAGCGCGAACACCATGTCGTCCACGGCGGTCGACAGGCTCACATCCGCCTTTCGGCGCGCTTCCAGAATGTTGTTCTTGGAGCCTGCGACATATTTACCGGAACCGTCGAGGGCATCGGCAAAGACTTGTGCCGCCGATTTGGTCGCCTCTGCGTAGGAGGCGATATTTTCATTCGCCTCGATGTTCGCATTGATGTCCTTCAGCCGGTCCTGGGCCGCTTTGGCTATGTCCGCCAGAATGGCCTTTGTCCCCCGGTCGTTCGCCATCCGGTACGCGATTAGCGTGCCCGAAAGCAAATTGACTTCGGAGCGGGCTTCCAGCAGGGTCTGGAGAGCGGCGAACTGGTTTTCGACGAGTTCGGACAACGTGATCTCGACCGCACTCATGGTTTCTTCTCCGCCGGACGACAAGTTGAAATAGGCGCTGTCGGCAAGCTCGGTCATGTTGGCCCGCAAGTCGGCAGCCTGCTTCCGCAGTTCCGTCAGCTGCGCCGCAATGCCCGCTTCATTGCGGAATTGCGTGTTCCGGGCATTGGCGAGTTCGGTCAGCATGTCGGCGGCGTTGCGTGCATCCTTCCCGACCAGTGCGCGGGTGGTGTCCGGGAGGCGGGCCACGGCCGCATTCAGGTTTTGCGTGGCCTGTTCTACGGCCACGGTTCTCGGCCTTGTGTCTTCGCCTTGTGTCAGCATCAGCGTGATCATGGCATTCTTGGCGCTGTCCGCGGCTGAAACAAGCGCGTTGCTTTGTGCCAGGACGTCCAGTTTATCGTTTGTCAGTTCCTCCATATCGCCGGTCACGCGTGTGAAGACGAGCGATGCGAGGACACCCAGAAGAACCGAGACGGACCCCAGCGACAGCAGGATCAGCGTAATCTTGGCGCCGATGCTGGAAAACAGCCTGCGCCTGCGGGTGCGGATTACCGAATTTCTCGTGGTCATGGGGTACCTTGACGTCCGGATCTGTCGTGGTATCGCGCCCGCCCGTGCAACGGGCAGGCCGATGTTTCTTGCATTGGGGCGCTATTCGACCGGCTCAAAGCCGCCGTCCTTCGTGATCCGGGTCAGGAAAACGTTGTCCATACCCTGGTTATCCCCCGGGCCGAACTGCATCATGACCCCACCGAAACCGACCGAGCGCAGGCCGTTCAGAGCGGTCAGAAAACCCTCTCGCGTCAGTTGCGGTCCGGCAGCTTCAAGCGCTTCGATCGCGAGTCGCCCGGTCAGATATCCTTCAAGTGTGACGAAGCCGGGATTTGCATCCTTGGCAACGGCGGCAAGTGCGGCCTGATAGGCGGCCACGACCGGGACAGACGTGTCCCAGGGGAACGGGACCACCTGGCTGATGATCACGCCTTCCCCGTCGGTGCCGAGCTCGCGGGCAAGCGCCTCGGAGCCGACAAACGATATGTTGACGAAAGCGGGGGAGAACTTGAGCTTCCGCGAGAGCCGGATGAATTCCGCCACCGGTTTGTAGGCGCCGACCATCACGACCGCCTCCGGTTTGGCCTTGCGGATTTCCAGCAACGCCCTTTTCACGGCCAGCGTGTTTCGGGTATACGTGCCCTCAGCCGCGAGGGTCATGCCGCGTTTTTCCAGCGCCGCGGTAACACCGGCGAGGCCGACGCGGCCAAAGCTGTCGTCCTGATAGAGCAGCGCGATGGAGGCCATGCCCTGTCGATCCACCAGATATTCGATCCATGCCTCGGTTTCGGCGAAATAGCTGGCACGGACATTGAAGACATTGTCGAGTTCGGCGTCCCGCAAGAAGCCGGCCCCGGTGAACGGGCCGATGAAAGGCATGCCGGCCGCGGTTGCGATGGGCTGTGTCGCGGCCGATGTGGGCGTGCCCACGGCACCGATGAACCCAAGATGATTGTTGCCGCTGATGAGCGATTTGACATGCGTGACAGAGCGGTCCGGCTCGTACCCGTCGTCGAAGCTTTCCAGGACAATCTGGCGCCCATGCACGCCGCCATTGTCGTTGGCTTCCTCGAATGCCGCGAGTATGCCGAGGCGCATTCCCTGGCCGAGCGCGGCAGCGGGCCCGTCGAGGGCGGCAACCTGGGAAAACTTGACCTGGGCCTGATCGACCCCTTGCGCGGCCCCCGCGATACAGGGGAAAATCACGAATGCCGCGGCTGCCATGACTGGTTTCATCTTGAACATAGGATCCCGTTCCTTGCTGTGAGTCCGCCGGAACGATAGAGGGCCCGGATTAAGAAATGGTTTGGATGCAAGTGACGAGCTGAAGCTATGGCGCCTTGTCTCTGCCAGTGCCGAAATTCTTAACGCCGTCGCGCCGCAGTAACGGTTTGAATAGCGATCAATCGGCGTCACACTTGGATAACCCGATACCGCTGATCGTGGACAGCCACCCTGGTGATCTTGCCATGATGCCCGCCGGCGCGGGGCGGGTGCCAAAACCCGCCTTTAGGAAATTCCGTTTGCGCTCGCGGTGGGTTTCACCCACTCTACGCCCGCATCAAAAGGAGGTCTCCATGTCCATCCTGTCACGACTGTTCGGCGGCGGCGGCGCGAAGCGCGAGGCGGCCGAGACCCCGGTCGAAGATTACAACGGGTACCTCATCACGCCCGCCCCGCAGAAAGAAAGCGATGGCTACCGCGTGGGCGCGCGGATCGAGAAGGAACTGGACGGCGAGGTGAAGGTTCATCACCTGTTGCGCGCCGACATGCTGCGTGATCGCGACGAGGCGGCGGCGGCGTCGCTGCGCAAGGCGAAACACCTCATCGACGAACAGGGCGAGCGGATTTTCCGCTGAACGCCGGGCGCGGCACCACGGTCCCGGGTCTTGCGCGGGGGCGCGGTTCGGCCTACTCTCGGGGTAACTTGAAATGGAGGGCGTGTTGTCATGGCGCCCAAGCGTCCGATTGGTGCGGGCGCTATCCCGGAACCGGTCGAGAGCCCCGCGCCGAGCCTGCCGGATCGGACGCCGCTCTACGCGGCGCTCGATCTTGGCACAAACAGTTGTCGCATGCTGATCGCCCGCCCCGAGGGCAGGACGTTTCGCGTGGTCGACAGTTTCTCGAAATCGGTTCAGCTCGGGGCCGGGCTGGAGCGGTCGGGGCGTTTGTCGCGCGCCGCGATCTACCGCACGATACAGGCGCTGCGCGTGTGCCGGCAGAAGCTGCGCCGCCACAAGGTCACGCGGATGCGGCTGGTTGCGACAGAGGCGTGCCGCCGCGCGGTGAACGGCGCCGAGTTCATGGCGCGAGTGGAGCGCGAGACCGGCCTCACCCTCGACGTGATCCCGACCGAGGAAGAGGCGCGGCTGGCGGTGATTTCCTGCGCGCCGCTGGTAAGCGCGCGCACCGAGCAGCTTCTGGTGGTGGATATCGGCGGCGGCTCGACCGAGCTTGTCTGGATCGACCTGCGCGACGTGCCCGAGCCCGAGCGCAAGCGCGCCATCATGCGGATGCATATGGGGTTTCAGCACAACGGCGAGGGGCCCGCGGCGCGGGTGGTGGACTGGATCAGCGTGCCGCTGGGGGTGGCGACGCTGCGCGAGCAGTTCCGCGATGTCGAGGACGATGCCGCGCGGTTTGCGCTGATGAGCTGGTATTTCGAGGAGAACCTCGCCGAGTTCGCCCCCTACAAGGACGAGCAGAGCCGGGACGGATTCCAGATCGTGGGTACCAGCGGCACCATCACCACCGTGGCGGCGAGTCACCTGGGCCTGCGCCGCTATGACCGCAACAAGGTGGACGGGCTCACCATGACCAGCGACGAGATCGACCGCGTGATCCGCTCCTACCTCGTGCTCGGCCCCGCCGGGCGGCGGCGCGACCCGCGTATCGGGCAGGACCGGCAGACGCTCATCATGTCGGGCGCGGCGATCCTTCAGGCGTTGCTGCGGTGCTGGCCGACGGACCGGCTCAGCGTGGCCGACCGGGGTCTGCGCGAGGGAATGCTTTATGCGCAAATGGCCGCCGATGGCGTGCTAGAGGACGGAGAAGACTGATGGCGAAAGGGCCGGACGGCAAGAACACATCGGGGCGCGGGCAGCGCGACCTGACGGTGAAGGTCAAGACCGCGCGCGGGCGGCGCTCGTCCTCGACGCGCTGGTTGCAGCGGCAGCTGAACGACCCCTACGTAAAGCGCGCGCAGGCCGAGGGCTACCGGGGCCGCGCGGCCTACAAGATCATGGAGCTCGATGACAAGTTCCGCTTTCTCGTGCCGGGCGCGCGGGTGGTCGATCTGGGCTGCGCGCCGGGCGGCTGGTTGCAGGTGGCGGTGCCGCGGATCAATGCGCTGGGCGACCGGCCCGGCAAACGGCAGGGGCGTATCATCGGCATCGACCTGCAGGAGGTCGAGGCGGTCCCCGGCGCCGAGATACATCAGCTCGATTTCATGGATGAGGGGGCCGACGCACAGGTGGGCGCGTGGCTCGGGGGGGCCGCCGACGTGGTGATGTCGGACATGGCGGCGTCAAGCTCGGGGCACAAGCAGACCGACCATCTGCGCATCATCGCGCTGTGCGAGGCGGCGGCGTGGCTGGCCTTCGACGTGTTGGAGGAGGGCGGCACCTTCGTGTCCAAGGTGCTGGCGGGCGGGGCCGAGGGCGATCTTCAAAAGGTGCTCAAGCAGCGATTCACCAAGGTTGTGAATGTGAAGCCGCCCGCCTCGCGCGCCGACAGTTCCGAGAAATTCGTGGTGGCAACCGGGTTTCGCGGCTGAGGGGCACGGATCGCCTGCTGGGTCGCGGGCAACCTGACGCCCGGTCAGCGGCGTGCAAGCCCGCTCTTATTGCTCGCGGGGGGGGAGGCCCGATGCGACCGGCAGGACTGGGTCCCTCGCGCAGGCTTTTCCCGGGTCCCCTCAGCCATGCGGAGCCGCGCTGCCCATGAGGCTGTGGCCGTTGAGCCGGGCAAGGGGGTTGATCGCCGCGTCACTTGCCGCCGGGCGTGCGGCGAGACGCGCAGCGACGGCGCGGGCCTGCTCTTGCTGGCGCAACAGCTCGAACAGGCGCGCGTGGCGCGGGGGCGTGACCCGGCTGGCGGGCGGCTGTGGCATCGGTGCTCCTCAGTGCTATGTCAGACGCGTGGTACCGCGAAAAAATGATTATTCCGGTGCCGTTTGCGGGCAGGATCGTGGCGTGAACCGGTTTGCACCCGGTTCGAATTTGCGGGATAGTCGCGGACGAGATGGTCTGTGCGGAGGTCCCGCGCGGACAGCAGAGCGAAAGGATGAAGCCATGCGATACGAGGCGCCTTTGAGCGTGGAGGACGCGGTCGCTGCCCTTGCCGGGCAGCCGGGCGCGCATGTTCTGGCGGGCGGTACCGACCTGCTGGTGAAGCTGCGCTCGGAGATGATCGAGCCGGAAGTGATCGTCGATATCAAGCGCATCGACGGCATGAAGGACATCCGCGCCGAAGAGGGCGGGTGGCGTATCGGGGCCGCCGTATCGGGGGCCGAGATGTCCGAACACGAGGCGCTTGTCGCCGACTGGCCCGGCGTGGTCGAGGCCGCCGGGCTCATCGGCTCGACGCAGGTGCAGGGGCGCGCAACGCTGGCGGGCAACCTGTGCAATGCCTCGCCGGCCGCCGATTCGGTGCCCGCGATGGTGGCCGCCGGGGCGGTGGCGCGGATCGTCGGGCCGAATGGCTCACGCGATCTGGCCGTCATCGACGTGCCGCAGGGGCCGGGCAAGACGGCGCTGGAGCCGGGCGAGTTCATCGCGTCGATCCTGCTGCCCGCGCGCGGGCAGCAGTCGGGCGATGCCTATCTGCGCTTCATCCCGCGCACGGAAATGGATATCGCCGTGGTGGGCTGCGGCGTCTCGTTGAGCCTCGATTCCGAAAACCGGGTGAGCGCGGCGCGTGTTTCGCTCGGGGCCGTGGGGCCCAAGGTCATGCTGGTCGAAGAGGCCGCCGAAGCGCTCAAGCGCCGGGTTCTGGACGAGGCGGCGCTGGATGATCTGGCGGCGGCCTGCTCGAAGGCGGCAACACCCATAGATGACAAGCGCGGCACGGTCGATTTCCGCAGGCACGTGGCGGGTGTGCTGGCCCGCCGCGCGGCGGTGATCGCGGCCACCCGCGCGAAAGGAGAGAACGCATGAGCCAGATTCACGTCACCACAAAGATCAACGGCGATGAGACCGAGTTCCTCTGCGAGCCCGAGGACACGCTGCTCGACGTGCTGCGCGACCGCCTGGGCCTGACCGGCACCAAGGAGGGATGCGGCACCGGCGATTGCGGGGCCTGTTCGGTGGCCGTGGACGGCCGCCTGGTCTGTTCCTGCCTGATGCTGGGGGCCGAGGCCGAGGGGCGCGAGGTCGCCACCATCGAGGGTATGGCCAAGGGCGATCAACTGCACCCGTTGCAGCGTAAATTCATCGAGATGGCCGCGCTGCAATGCGGCATCTGCACGCCGGGCATCCTCGTGGCCGCGCAGTCGCTATTGGAGCGCAACCCGGACCCGAGCGAGGAGGAGGTGCGCTACTGGCTGGCGGGCAACCTGTGCCGCTGCACCGGTTATGACAAGATCATCCGCGCCGTGATGGAAACGGCGGCGGACATGCGGAGGGCGTCGTAATGGCACTGGATGACACCAAGAAAACCAGGGATTTCAAGGTCGTGGGCACGCGCCCCGACCGCCCCGACGGGATCGACAAGGTGACGGGGCGCGCACGGTTCGGCGCCGATATGGTCCTGCCGGGCATGCTGACGGGGCGCATTCTGCGTAGCCCGCATGCCCATGCGCGGATCAAGCGGATCGACACCTCGAAGGCCGAAGCGCTCTCAGGCGTCAAGGCCGTGGTCACACGCGCCGATTTCGGCGAGGTGCCCGCGGATGTGGCCGACGTGATGGACAATTGCATGGCCGGCGACAAGGCGCTCTATGATGGCCACGCCGTGGCCGCCGTGGCGGCAAGCAGCCCGGCAGTGGCGCGCAAGGCGCTCAAGCTCATCGAGGTGGAGTACGAGGTGCTGCCGCATGTCACGGACGTGGACGCGGCGACCCGTCCCGACGCGCCGGTGCTGCATGAGGGGCGGCAGCAGGAAACCGTGCCCAAGGGCATGTCCGCCAACGTGATCGCGCGTTCGGAATTCGGGCATGGCGATATCGAGACGGGGCTGAAACAGGCCGACCGCGTGGTCGCGCGCACCTATCGCACGGCGGCCACCCATCAGGGCTATATCGAGCCGCATGCGTGCCTTGCCACCATGGGGCCGGACGGCAAGGCCGATCTGTGGGTCTGCACGCAGGGGCACTACATGGTGCGCAACACCTGTGCCGCGATCCTCGGGATGGAGCAGGGTCAGCTGCGCGTGACGGCGTCGGAGATCGGCGGCGGGTTCGGCGGCAAGACGGTGGTGTTTCTGGAGCCGGTTGCCCTGATGCTGGCCAAGAAATCGGGCCGTCCGGTCAAGATGGTGATGAGCCGCTCCGAAGTGCTGCGCGCCACCGGGCCGACATCCTCGACCTCGATCGACGTCAGGATCGGCATGACCAAGGAGGGCCGCATCACCGCCGGCTTTGCCGAGTTGCGCTATCAGGGCGGGGCCTATCCCGGCTCTCCGGTCGATATGGGCGCAATGTCGGGGTTTGCCCCCTATGATCTGGAGAACGTCAAGACCGTGGGCTGGGACGTGGTGACCAACCGGCCCAAGGCCGCCGCCTATCGCGCCCCCGGCGCGCCGATGGCCGCCTTCGCGATCGAGAGCGCCATCGACGAGGCGGCCAGGGGCTTCGGTCTCGATCCGCTGGAGGTGCGGCTGATGAACGGGGCGGATGAGGGGACCAAGGCATCCTACGGGCCGACCTATCCCGCCATCGGCCTCAAGGCGACGCTGGAGGCGGCGAAGACGCATCCGCACTGGTCCGCGCCCTTGGGCGAAAATCAGGGCCGGGGCGTCGCCTGTGGCTTCTGGTTCAATTTCGGCGGCGACACCTGTGTCAGCCTCAACATCACGCCGGACGGGACGGTGACGGTCTCGGAGGGCAACCCCGATATTGGCGGCTCGCGCGCGTCGATGACAATGATGGCGGCCGAGGAACTGGGCATCCCCTACGATCAGGTGCGGACCATAATCGCCGATACCGGATCGCTCGGGCAGAACGAGGTGACGGACGGCTCCCGCGTGACCTTTGCCGTCGGGCTGGCGACGATCAAGGCCGCCCAAGCCGCAAAGGCGGAAATGTGCCGGCGTGCGGCGATGGTCTGGGGCATCGACGAGGACGCCGTGGAATGGGCGGACGGCGCGGCGCGCCCCGCCGGACCCAATGCCGGGAAATTCCCGCCCATGACGCTCAAGGAGATCGCCGCCATCGCCTCCAACACCGGCGGGCCGATTGCCGGGCACCACGAGGTGAATGCCGAAGGGGCGGGGGTGAGCTTTGCCACGCATATGGTGGATGTGGAGCTCGATCCCGATACCGGCTCGACGAAAATCCTGCGCTACACGGTATTTCAGGATGCCGGCAAGGCGGTGCATCCCTCTTACGTCGAGGGGCAGTTCCAGGGCGGTGCGGTGCAGGGCATCGGCTGGGCGCTGAACGAGGAGTACATCTACGGCGAGGACGGCATTTTGCAGAATGCCGGGTTCCTCGATTACCGCATCCCGGTGGCCTCGGACCTGCCGATGATCGACACGGTGATCCTCGAAATCCCCAACCCGGGCCACCCATACGGCGTGCGCGGCGTGGGCGAGACCTCGATCGTGCCCCCCTTGGCGGCCATCGCCAACGCGGTGTCGGCGGCGGCGGGCGTGCGGATGACGCAACTGCCGATGTCGCCGCCGCGTGTTCTGGCGGCGTTGCAGGCGCAAGCGGACGGCTGATGGTCGAAGTCGTGCTCTGGGGCTCGCTCGCCGATCAGGCCGAGGGCGCGCGCAAGGTGGAGGTCGAGGCCGGCACATTGCGCGAGCTGCTTGACGGGCTGGGGGAGAAATTCCCCGGCCTGCGCCCGGAACTGGAGCGCGGCGTGTCGGTGTCCATCGACGGGCGCATCTACAATGACAGCTGGTTCCAGCCGATTGCGCCGGATAGCGAGGTGGTGCTGCTCAAGCGGCTCAAGGGGGGGTGAGGGACGCGCCACAGGCGGCAGACAGGAAAGTTTAAAACTTTCCTGACCGGAATTTTGAAAATTCCGGTTGCACGGGCCTTCCCTCGTGCGCGGTCACCCCGCCATCGAAGCGCTTCGGATGCTGTCGATGGAGGACGTGAGCGTGGCGTTGAACGCATCGTCGGACTGGTCCGCCGAAAGTCCCTCGGTCAGCGCGCGCGAAAAGCTGGCGATCACGCCGCGGTTCTGTGCGAGGCGTTCGTTGGCCTCGTCGCGGCTGTAACCACCCGAGAGCGCCACCACGCGCAGCACGCGCGGATGCTCCACGAGGTCGGCGTAGAGATTGGCCACCTCCGGCAGGGTGAGCTTGAGCATCACCTCATCCCCCTCGGGCAGCGTGTCGAGGCGTGCGCGCAACGCGTCGTGCAGCATGTCCTCGGCGGCGGCCTTGTCGGGGATCGAGATGGTCACCTCGGGTTCGATGATCGGCACGAGGCCGTGCCCGAGGATCTGCCGTGCGACTTCGAATTGCTGGTCCACATTGGCCGCGATTCCCGTGGCATCGGCGGCGTCGATGACAGAGCGCATCTTGGTGCCGAATATGCCCGCCGCCGCGCCGCGCGCGAGGAGCGCGTCGAGATCGGGCATCGGCTTCATCAGGCGCACGCCGTTCGCGGTCTCGGCCAGCCCCTTGTCGACCTTGAGAAAGGGCACGACGCCGCGCTCTTCCCACAGGTAGCGGACCGATGGCTTGCCGCCGATTTCGCGATCCATCGTCATCTCGAACAGGATCGCGCCGATTACCTTGTCGCCGGTAAAGGCGGGGGCCTGCGCGATACGGGCGCGCATCGCGTGCACGAGGTCGAACATCTCGGCCTCGGTGGCATAGCGGTCATCGGGAATGCCGTAGAGGCGTAGCGCCTTGGGGGTAGAGCCGCCGGACTGGTCGAGCGCGGCGATGAACCCGTTGCCTGCGCGAATCCTGGCTGCCTGAACTGTTTTCGACATGGAAATGCTCCGCCCTCGTTCTGTCCCTGGCGCGGTCCCGTGCCGCGCTGGTGCCGCTTCTAGGCGAGGGGGCGCAGCGTTGCAATTCTGGTGGCGCTAACATCGCGGTGGTTCGATACTGAACGCGAAAACCCGCGCTATCCCGCCGCCACGATCAGCACCGAGGCCAGCAACAGCACAGCGAAGGCGATGTTCACGGCGCGCGCGGTGCGGGGATTGCGCATGAACCCCGCCATCCCGGCGCCGAGCAGCAGCCAGAATATGTTGACCGTGCAGATGACCGCCAAGGCGAGCCCGGCTTTCCAGAGCCCGTCACGCATGGCGTTCCCGGCCACCAATACGTGACCGGAAAACAACGCGGCCATCGCGGCATAGGCTTTGGGGTTGGCCAGCGACAGGACGAGTCCCTCGTACCAGCGAGGCCCGGCCTTAGGCGCCAGCCTGCCAATCTCCGGCAGGGGCGGCGCGGTGGCGATGCGCCAGGCGAGATAGAGGAAATAGGCCGCCGCCAACCCGGTCACGACCGGAGAAATTCCCGGCAGCGCCATGATCGCCCCGGATATGCCGGTTCCCACAATCGCGATCACCAGCACCATGCCGATGGTCAGCCCCGTCAGATATGCCACCCCGCGCCGCCGCCCGAACGAGGCGCCGACCCCGGCCAGGCTCAGCGTGTTGGGTCCGGGGCTGCCGGTCAGCGCGAAGGCCGCGATCAGGAAGGACCAGAGCGCATCCATCGCCGCCGGCCCGCCTCAGCCGCCGAGCGCGGCGACGCCGGGCAGGTCCTTGCCCTCCATCCATTCGAGAAACGCGCCGCCGGCGGTGGAGATATAGGTGAAATCCTCCGCCGCCCCGGCGCGGTTGAGCGCCGAGACGGTGTCGCCGCCACCCGCCACGGAGACAAGCCGCCCTTCGCGGCTGAGCCTGGCCGCGTGGTGCGCGGCGGCGTTGGTGGCGGCATCAAAAGGCGCGATCTCGAACGCACCGAGCGGGCCGTTCCAGATCAGCGTTTTGGCGGCGTCGAGTGCCGCGGTGATGCGCGCCACCGCCTGCGGGCCCGCGTCGAGGATCATCGCGTCGGGCGGGCAGGCATGGGCCCCCGTCACCTCGTGCGGTGCGCCCTCGGCGAATTCGCGTGCTACGACCACATCGGCGGGCAGCAGAATCCCGCAGCCCGCCGCCCCGGCCTTGAGCATGATGTCGCGCGCCGTGGCACCCATGTCGCGCTCGCAGAGCGACCGGCCCATATCGAGCCCCATCGCGGCGAGGAAGGTGTTGGCCATGCCGCCGCCGATCACCAGCGTATCGACTCTCTCCACAAGGTTGCCCAGCAGATCGAGCTTGGTTGAGACCTTGGCACCGCCCACCACCGCCACCACCGGGCGGGCGGGGTTGCCCAGCGCCGCCTCGAGCGCCTGCAATTCCGCCTGCATCAGGCGGCCCGCGCAGGCGGGAAGCAGGTGCGCGAGCGCGGTGGTCGAGGCGTGCGCGCGGTGCGCCGCCGAGAACGCGTCGTTGCAATAGACATCGCCGAGCGCGGCGAGGCGGGCGGCGAACTCTGGGTCATTGGCCTCTTCGCCGGGGTGAAAGCGGATGTTCTCCAGCAGGAGCACGTCGGCGGCGCGGGCCTCCTCGGTCAGGTTCTCGGCCCCCTCCAGCGTCTCGATCAGGCGGACCTTGCAGCCCAGGGCCGCCTCGAGCGCGGGTACCGTGACGCGCAGCGACATGCCCGGCACGACCTTGCCCTTGGGCCGGTCGAAATGGGCGATCAGCATGGGCTTGCCGCCCTTTTCGAGGATATCGGCGATCGTCGGTTTGATGCGCTCGATTCGCGTGGTGTCGGTCACCGTGCCGTTCTCGACCGGCACGTTGATATCCACGCGCACCAGTACGCGCTTGCCCGCGATCTCCATCTGGTCGAGGGTTTTCCAGCTCATGGCGCGGGCGCCTCCCTGATGATCGGTATGTCGCGCCTCTATTGGCGCGGGGGGGCGGCGGCGTCAACCTGCGTGCTTGGCATCGGCACGCGTTCGTCTTAGGGAACGGGAAAGTTTATACAAAGGAGCGCCCGATGGCCGAGATCAAGGACCCCGAGAACACCATCGTGATGGAGCTGAAGGACGGCACCGTCACTATCGAGCTCATGCCAGCGATTGCACCGGGGCATTGCGACCGGATGAAGGAGCTGGCGCGCGCGGGCAAATACGACAACGTCGCCTTTCACCGCGTGATCGACGGGTTCATGGCGCAGACCGGCGATGTGCAGCACGCCAACATGGAAAACGACTACAACCCGCGCCGTGCCGGGACCGGCGGCAGCGAGTTGCCCGATCTCAAGGCCGAGTTCTCCAAGATCCCGCATGATCGTGGCACGCTGGGCGCGGCGCGCAGCCAGAACCCGAATTCCGCCAACAGCCAGTTCTTCATCAATTTCAAGGACAACCATTTCCTCAACGGGCAATACACGGTCTATGGCCGGGTGATTTCCGGCATGGAGCATGTCGATGCGATCACCAAGGGCGAGCCGCCCGCCAACCCCGACCGGATGATCAGCGTCAAGGTGGCCGCCGATGCGTAACCTCGCCCTCGCCCTCACCCTGCTGACCGGCCCTGCGCTGATGGCCTTTTCTGGCGCGCCGGCAGGCGCGACCGGCCTCAGGATCGAGGTGGCCGGAGAGGCCAACGGCACCGTCACCGTCGATCTGTTTGAGGACGTGGCCCCCAACCACGTGGCGCAGATCACCGCGCTGGCCGAGGAAGGCGCCTATGACGGCGTGGTGTTTCATCGCGTGATCGACGGCTTCATGGCGCAGACCGGCGACGTCGAGTTCGGCCGGCTCGAGGGTGGCGACATGGCGATGGCGGGAACGGGCGGCAGCGACCGGCCCGATCTGAAGGCCGAATTCTCCGACGTGCGGTTCGAGCGCGGCGTGGTCGGCATGGCGCGCGCGCGCGATCCCGACAGCGCCAATTCGCAGTTCTTCATCATGTTCGCCCCGGCCCCGAATCTGAACGGTCAATACACCGTCGTCGGGCGCGTGACAGACGGGATGGACGTGGTCGATGCCATCAAGCGCGGGCGCGGGCAGAACGGCGCGGTGATCGGGCGGCCCGACGCGATGACCAAAGTCACCGTCACCGAGTGAGTCTGCCGGTGCCCATCCCCGCGCCGCGCGCGCTCGCGCCCGGGCTCTGGGCGCTGGAGGGCGCGCATGTGGCGTGGCGGATGGGCGTGCCGATGCCGTTGCGCACGGTGGTGGCGCGGCTATCGGGAGGGGTGCTGTGGGTCCATGCGCCGGGGCCGCTCACGCCCGATCTCACGGCCTGGCTGGAGGGCGAGGGCCGCGTGGCGCATCTCGTGGTGCCCGCCGCGCCCGACTTGCCGTGGCTGGACGATTGGCAGGCCGCATATCCGGCGGCGCGGGTGTGGCGCGGGGCGGAGGTGTCCGAGGCCCCGTGGCGGCGCGAGATCCGGCCGCTCAGCGCCTCGGGCACCGATTGCGAGACCGTGTTCCTGCACCGCGAGAGCCGATCGGTGATCCTGTCGCGGCTGATGATGGCGGTCGAGACCGCGCCGCTGCCGCCCTGGGCGCGGGCGCTGGTCTGGCTCGTCGGGATTGACGACAGCGATGGCAAGCCGCCGCCCGGCTTGACGGGGCGCTTGGGCGGGCGTGACGCGGTCGGCGATCTGGTCGATAAGGTGCTCGACTGGGGGCCGGAGCGGCTGATCCTCACGCATGGGCGCTGTTACGAATCAGACGCGGCGGGCGAATTGAGGCGCGCCATGCGCCGGATCATGCGTGACCGGCTCTGGGATCGGGCGCTGACCGAGGCGAAACGGCGCTGACGGGGGCTCACATTCGCGTGGGCGGGGCTGGTCATAATCCTGCGAAATGCGCATCCTTGCGTTAACGCCCATGCGTGGAGGAGCGTCCCGATGCCCCGCCTTTTCACCGTTCTCGCGGTCTTGCTGCTCGGCGCGCCGCTCGCCCTTGCCAACCCGTCGCAATGGCGGGCCGAATGGCCGCAGACCGATTTCTCGCAGACGAGCATCGACGACTGGTCGGAAATCATCTCGGGCGGGCCGCCCAAGGACGGCATCCCGGCCATCGACGACCCGCAATTCCTGCGCGCGAACGAGGCGCGGGGACTGAAGGCCCGAGAGCCGGTCATCACCGTCGAGATCGACGGTGTGGAACCGCGCGCCTACCCGATCCGCTACCTGATGTGGCATGAGATCGTGAACGACACCGTGAGCGGGGTGCCCCTCGCCGTGACCTACTGTCCGTTGTGCAATTCCGGTATGGTTTTCGACCGGCGGGTGAACGGTCGGGTGCTGAGCTTTGGTGTCTCTGGCAAGCTGCGCAAATCCAATTTGGTGATGTATGACCGCCAGACCCAGAGCTGGTGGCAGCAGGCCATCGGTGAGGGGATCGTCGGGGAGATGAGCGGGGTTGAGTTGCTGCAGTTGCCGTCCTGGATGGAGAGCTGGGATCAGTACCGCGCGCGCAATCCGCAAGGGCTGGTAATGGCCGAGCCCGCCTACAACCGCTCCTACGGGCGCAATCCCTACCGGGGGTATGACCGCTCCACGCGGCCCTTCCTCTACAACGGCGAAAACCCGCCGCATGGCATCCCACCGCTGGAGCGTGTGGTGCGTGTGGGCGACCGCGCATGGCCGCTGACGCGCGTCCGCGACGAAGGCGGTGTACGCGAGGCGGGCGTGTCCATCAGCTGGGAGGCGGGGCAGGCCTCGGCGCTGGATCGTGGTGTCATCTCCGAGGGTCGCGAGGTCGGCACCGTGCGGGTGCGCGACGGGCAGGGGCGCGACGTGCCGCACGACGTCATGTTCGCCTTCGCCTTTCACGCGTTCTGGCCCGATGGCAAGTGGATGGTGCGGTAAGGTGCAGGACGCGCGGATATGGCCTTGAGCGGTCGTTGAGGCGAGCCGCGCCATCGCCTGTCCGCGGGCGGGCGATCCAAGGGTTTTTCAAGGCACTTTATCCCTCCATCCCCGCAAAACATGCAATCGGCGCGCTGGCGTGGCCAAATCGCCTGTCCGGGGGGCGGACATGCGATGGCGCGGCGGGCTTTGCCCTTGATTCCGCGCCGGGACCAGAGAGGTGAATGTCCGCCCAAGCCCATTCGTTTCCTTTCTTCCCCGCGGACGGAAACGCGGCGCTTGACTTCCCGTCGCCCCGCCGCCATATGCCTCTCAACCGATATTTCCTGCCGCGTGAGCAGCACGGCCCCAAGGGGGCGTTCCTTATGAAATGTCGCGGACCTGTTCCCAAAATCACGCGTGGGGCCAACGACCTGTCCGGGGGCAGGGGGCATTCGGCCCCGTGTCCGTCGGCGCAGGTGCAACCACGACGACCGGGCCGCGACAGCCATACGCGCGCGCGCCCCGAAAGGACACGAATTGAACCTCTTCGACGAAATGGGCCTGCCCAAATCGCTGACCGCCAAGCTTGTGGCGCAGAACATCACCGAACCGACGCCGATCCAGACCCACGCCATCCCCCATGCGCTTAACGGCCATGACGTGATGGGGCTGGCGCAGACCGGCACCGGCAAGACCATGGCCTTTGGCCTGCCGCTGGTCACGCGGCTGATGGAGGCGCCGGGCCGGCCCGAGCCGAAATCAGTGCGTAGCCTGATCCTCGCCCCCACGCGCGAGCTGGCCGGCCAGATTCGCGACGCGCTGATGACGCTGGTCAAGGACAGCCCGATCAAGATCGGTCTGGTGGTCGGTGGCGCCTCGATCAATCCACAGATCAACCGGCTGGCGCGCGGCACCGACATCCTTGTGGCGACGCCCGGGCGGCTGCTCGACCTCATCGACCGGCGCGCGCTGCGCCTCGATGCGGCAGAGTTCCTGGTGCTCGACGAGGCCGACCAGATGCTCGATCTGGGCTTTATCCACGCGCTGCGGCGCATTGCCGGGCTGCTGCCGGCCGAGCGGCAGACCATGCTGTTTTCAGCCACCATGCCCAAACAGATGGAAGAGATCGCGTCCAGCTACCTGCGCAATCCCCGCCGCGTGCAGGTGAGCCCGCCGGGCAAGGCGGCCGACAAGGTCACGCAGGAGGTGCATTTCGTCGCCAAGACCGCCAAGCCCGACCTGCTGATCGAGTGCCTG
This sequence comes from Roseovarius sp., assembly GCA_016278295.1. GTDB lineage: Bacteria > Pseudomonadota > Alphaproteobacteria > Rhodobacterales > Rhodobacteraceae > Roseovarius. The sequence continues at coordinate 19,148 of JADQCC010000071.1, forward strand.
GACAAGCATCGAGACGAGCTGGCGCTGGTCTTCGGCCGCACCAAGCACGGCTCTGACAAGCTTGCCCGCAGGCTGGAACAGGCGGGCTTTGCCGTGGCGGCAATCCACGGCAACAAGAGCCAGGGCCAGCGCGAGCGCGCGCTTGCCGCGTTCCGCGACGGCCGCGTGCGGGTGCTGGTGGCGACGGATGTGGCGGCACGCGGGCTCGATATCCCGGCGGTCACCCATGTCTACAACTACGAGCTGCCCAATGTGGCAGAGAACTACATCCACCGCATCGGACGCACCGCCCGCGCCGGGCGCGCGGGCACGGCGATCGCGTTCTGCGCCCCCGACGAGATGGGCGAGCTGAAGGATATCCAGAAGGTTCTCGGCACCACCATCCCTGTGGTCTCTGGCCGCGCGTGGGAGGTGCTGCCCGATCCCAAGGCCAAACCCTCCGGCCGTGGCGGTCCGCGCCGGGGTGGCGGCTCCAAGCCCGGTGCCCATGCTGGCGAAGGCGCCAAGCCGGGCGGACAGCGCCGCAGGCGGCCGCGCCGCGCGGCCTGAGCCGGGGCTATTTGACCAGGGCGATCACCTCGCGAAAGCGTGGGTGGTCGGCCCCACCCAACCATTCGAATATCGCCATCTCGGTGGTCACGAGCGCGGCTCCTTGCTGCGCCATGCGCGCCAGCGCCGCGTCCCGATCGACGGGCGCGCGCGACCCGGTGGCGTCCGCGACCACCGCCACCTCGCGCCCCGCCGCGATCAGCCCCAGCACGGTCTGGAGCACGCAGACATGCGCCTCGCACCCCGCCACGACGATGCGGCTGTCGGGCGCGATCCGCGTGGCGAGCCCGGTCTCCGGGCACGCGTCGAAGCGGGATTTCGCCAGCACCTCTTCGCCCGGCTGCGGGGCGAGGTCCGGCACGGTATGGCCGAGCTTTTCGGGGATCTGCTCGGTATAGCTGCGCGCAACATCCATGAGCCGCGCCCCGCGAAGCAGCTTGACCGCCTGCGCGGTTACCTTTTCGCCCTCGTGGATGGCGGGCATGAGCCGCGCCTGGAAATCGACGAGCAGAAGATGCGTGCGGGAGGAGGACAGGATGGACATGCAAGCGATGATAGGGCACCGCGCGCGTGGTCGGCAAGGTGGGGCGTGAGCAGGCGCCGGGCG